>JAZGFQ010000169.1:0-6460 GCA_036479635.1 Arenicellales bacterium | reverse complement strand
AGGTTGCGCAGATGTATCAAACCTTGGCCAATGGCGGTAAATTATTGCCACTCACCACGGTGCGATCAGTGGCGAATAATGATCAACAAACCTTAACGCGGTATCAATCAAAAGGTGAGCAAATGCTCAATGCCAAGGCGAGTTTTATTGTGGAAAATATGTTGCATGATGTGGCGCAAAACGGCACGGCACGCGCCTTAAAGCACTTAATGCCCGAGTTAGCCTTGGCGGGAAAAACGGGCACCACCAATGATTACCGAGACAGCTGGTTTGCAGGTTTTGGCGGTAATTATCTGGCGGTGGTGTGGATCGGCAAAGATGATAATACACCGATTGGTTTAACCGGTTCTAGCGGCGCGTTACGCGCGTGGGCGAAAGTGATGTCTAAGGTAGATTTACACAGTTTGCAATTAAACCCACCAGCTGGAGTGGTAGAAGTGGAAACGGATTTGGCCAATGGCGGTGTGGCGGTAGCGGGCTGTACGATTCAAAGTGCATCGAGATATTTTATTTCAGGCTATGAGCCGATTGCGAACAGTGAGTGCGATGGCTTGGATGATAAATTAGGGGGCTGGCTGAACAAATGGTTTGGCGCACAAGATCGAACGCTGGATGCGCCCAGAAGAAACGTGCCAGTGGACGATGGTTTTATACTAGATACAGAACAAAGTGAGCGCTAATCCACTAAGCTAAGACAAGGTGTTTATCGAAAGCGGCCGTGTTTTAGAAAATAGACAATTTGCTCAATCACCTGCGTATTTCGCATGATGAAGCTATGCCCAGAATCAATCACCCAGAAATCCTGCATTTCATCTAATTTGGCACTTTCAACCGAAACTTTGCCATCATCTTCACCAGGAATGAGCGGCGAAAACCAAGGGTCTGAAGTGTAATTCCCTGCAATAATACCGATTTCACCTTGGATGGGTTTGAGTTGATTCGGTAGGCTATTATTCGAGGTGCTCAATGCTTGGCCTGCTGGCCCCATGGCATAATGGTAAACACGATAATCTTTTAATACATCCACAATTTCACTGCCGTGGTTAGGCGGTGCGAGCATAATGATTTTGCCTAATTCAGACAGCACATGATCTTGCAAATAGGCTCGCACTAAAATACCGCCCAAGGAGTGGGTCACAAAATGGATAACAGGCGCGTTTAATTGTTGGCAATGTTTGATACCTTGCCCGACGGCCAGTTCAGTCAGTGTTTCGATTGGCTCGGTGGTGGACGGGTAAGATGCATTACTGACGGCATAGCCTGCTTGCTCAAGATGGGTTTGAATTTTGCCCATTGAATGATGTGTTCTGCCCATGCCATGCAAAATGACCACACAGGCCTGGGTTTCAGGGCTTGGGCGTTCATCAGCTGTGAGCATCGCCACGTTTGTGAACAGGCCCAGCAAGATTAAGCTGAGCCGAAAAAGTGCGCGAATAGTGGGGTGTATTGATCGCATCATTTCTTAATTTGAGCATTGACTATGCGCACTAAATCAGCCAATTTCTTTTCGAGTTTGCGACGTTTATTTAAGATGTGTTGCTTCAGTTTTTGTTGTCGCGTGAGCATAAAGAAAACACGAATATCTTCTTGTATTTGGCCATATTGGCCGCGCATTTTTAAACTTACCATGGCGCTTAGCATTAATGCGATGAAATAAATAAACATCCATTTAAAGCCCTGCCAATGATACACAAGCCAAAGTTGTAGCCCCCAGAATAAGCTAAATAAAACGCTGCCAATAATGATTTTGCTACTGTCACGTTGATCCAAACCTTGTGCCATACGTTTGCTAAGGTGGCGCGTTAATAAATAAGGTAGGCTGCTGTTTATTAGAGAAAACAATAAAATAGGTAAGCCGAATATTAGGGTGAATAAAATTCGGAGGCTGTGTTTTATGATAAAACTAACATCGTATTTCAAGGTGAGGTGGTAGTCTTTAATACCAAAGCGTTGGCATAGGCGTTCGTAAGCCTGCAAACTTTTGATCACCGCTTGCATTTTCTCAGGCTCATGTTCGCGCAAATAGGCTTGTCCATCCACTAAGCGCTGAAAAGCTGAAAACTTCTGCGCAAGGTTTCGGGTTTTTACTTTGCCTTGACGTAGTGCAAAAAATTGTTCTAGCCGCCGTACTAAATCAATATCCCCCCAAGTGTCGGCATTGAGGGTGACGGCTTTTAAGGCTTTGGTCATGCGCTGATTTATCTCGCGGCTGGCTTGCTGAGGTGTTAATTCTGCGTCTAATTTTAAATCAATCGATACGCCAAAATTAACCAGAACATCGCCTCTAAAGCGGCCTTTACGGCTGAAGTTCAAGCCCACGGGAATGACGTCAGGCGCGATACCATTGGCATGAATAGCCCCTAATGCTAAGCGCGCAGCCCCTGATTTTAAGGGGTGGATGTGTGCATCTGAATGGCTTTGCCCTTCAGGGAAAATAATTAAGGCCGCATCTTGGTCGAGTAATTGATAACAGCGCGCAAAAGCATCTTTGTTTTTACTGACATCACTGCCTTTATCACCTGGGCGGTAGATTGGGATCGCCCCCGTTAAGCTCAGCCAAGGTTTTAGCCAAAGCTTAGAAAATAAACCGCTGCGCGCTAAGGGGCGAATGGCTTTATCGGTGGCAGCTTGAACAATGACAGGGTCTGCCAAGGCATTGACATGATTTGCAAATAAAATCAGGCCGGCTGTTTGTGGCTGTTTTGTTTGCGGGTTTTTATTTAAATTCTCTAGGCCGCTGACTTCAAATTCCCGATAAAAGATGTTCACCACCAAACGGCAAAAACCTTGCCAAAATAAAGTTAACAGCGGTTTGCGCGTGGATTTCATCGCTTGGATTATGAGCTTAGTGCTGGGTTTATGCCATTGATTCATTTTTCGAATTAATCTAAGGCCTTTGTGGAGCTAAATAGATACACTAGCAGTATGATTAAAATGAAAGCAGTGACCTTAGACGAGGCCAGTTACGCGCTGGGTGATTTGAATTTAGAGGCGATGATTTCGCAAGTAGACGATTGGACGCGTTATCCACAAACAGATGCGAGCCAATGTTTGACGCGCTTAAAAGGTGCGAGTATTGCAGTGATTAATAAAGTTAAAATGGATGCAGATTTAATCAAAGCCTTGCCCGATTTAAAACTCATCTTGCTCACTGCCACGGGCACCGATAATGTTGATTTAACCGCCTGCAAAGCGCAAGGTGTCACCGTGTGTAACGTGACGGATTACGCCACGCCAAGTGTTGCACAGCATGTGTTCGCACTGATATTGGCCTTGTCCACCAACCTACAAGCTTATGCAGCTGAAACGGCCAGTGGACAGTGGTCGAAGGCTGCGCATTTTTCTACCTTGAGTTACCCGATTACATAATTAGAAGGCAAAACCTTAGGCTTAGTGGGTTATGGCGCTTTGGCGAAGGGCGTGGAGCAATTAGCGCGAGTTTTTGGCATGAATATTCTGATCTCGCAACGCCCAGGAGCTGAACCGAAAAGCGGTAGAGTGGCCTTAGATGTCTTGCTTGCTCAGGTGGATGTGTTGAGTTTGCATTGTCCATTAGTGCCAGAAACACAAAACCTGATTGATGCCAAGGCTTTTAAAATAATGAAATCTTCCGCGATTTTAATCAACACTGCGCGCGGTGCAGTGGTGGATAATGCGGCATTGGCAATGGCCTTAAAACAAGGCGAAATTAAAGGTGCGGGCATTGATGTTTTAGAGCAAGAACCGCCGCCAGTTGGCCATCCATTATTACAGCCAGACATTCCAAATTTAATCGTCACGCCGCACATAGCATGGGCAAGCATCGAAGCGCGCCAGCGGTTGATGGATAAAGTGGCGGAGAATTTGGCAGCTTGGCTTGAGGGTGAGCCTGTGAATGTGGTGGCTTAAAACAGCAGATGAAATATCGCCTTGTGAAAAGTAGGTATTGGGCGGGAATGATTGCTTACCTTAACTTCAGTTTTTATTGATCAACGAACGATATCTATTTGGGTTTATTGAGTTAGTAAAGGTTGTCAATTTAGAAGGCGCTTACTTCTTCACTAGAAGGCACCACTGAAAAAACCAGCTGATAGCTGGAAACATTTTCAATATTATTTATGAATTTATCGTAGTTAAGTCTATAGCTTTTCTGCTTTCCAGAGCGAATGCCTCCTAGATTAAGGACGTTTTTAATACGAATAGTGCCTGTGCCCATGATTTTTCCTGCACTATCAAATAAAGCCAAACCTAAATAGGCTTTGACTGATGTTGGCGTTCTATTCCAAAGAATAACCAGCGCCTCCTTTTCACCAAAGTAAATTGACTCCGCTTTTACCCCCATTATGTTCATATTTAAATCAATTGGCTGGTTAATGACAACTGCGCCATTTGTTGTGTCACGGAGTATCTCGTCTGCACTAACAACACCAAAGAACAGAGAAAGAGCTAGAAAAAAATAACTTAGAAGTTTCAAAATATACACCTGAAAATTTATATTGAAGGGAATGTCCATTATTTAGGATTATAACTAATCCTTCAAATTAAAAACAGACTCGAGACGGTGGACGTGGATTAAATCCAGCGCCGAACTCGCTTTAAATAATCAACATAAGACGCACCAAATTTCTCTTTCAAGATGCGCTCTTCGGGCAAGATTTGCATCTGGGTAATGATCCAAACAAACAGAGGCAAACAAGCGAAACCTGCAATATTTCCCATTTGAACCGCCCAGCCTATTAGCGCAATCAACATGCCTAAATACATCGGATTGCGGCTGAAACGATACATGCCCGTGGCAACAATGGTGCTGGCGTTATCGGGTTTTAGCGGATTTAAAGTGGTTTTATTTTGGTGAAATTGCGCGAGCGAGATGATATCTATGCTCACGCCAAAGGCTAAAATAAACCAGCCCAGTGTTTGAATATTACTGGGGATTATTTCTAAACTAGGCAGCCACTTATTCAGCATCCAAATCAATAAACCCGTGAATAAGCCATAAACTGGCGGTGGAATTTTATGTTCAAGTCGGGTTTTAATATTCATTTAAATCGAGTATTTTAATCAGGGCGTTTGAGCGAGATGGTTTGGCTGAAATCTGCATATTGTATCCCACCTAGACGGCTGAGCGGGCGTAGGGCGTCGGCATCAATTTTAATGCGTGGCTTGCCTTGCTTATCTGGGTGGGCGCTGGCGATGTCGTCTGAATAATGTGCGCATGTTATTTGTGCGAACACCAGCGTTTGATCACTATTTTTTAAGGTGTGGAAGTGGTCAAGTTCACAGCCTAGCGCAATCGGGCAATCGCTTAGGCGCGGCAAAGAAAAGCCTTCAAATGGTTGGGTGTTTAAACCGAGCTGCTCAATTTCTGAATCACCGTAATCTAAGCTCGCGGCGCTTTGATTTAAGGCATGAATCTGCGCATCGCTAGCAATGTGAATCACCATGGTTTGCGTGCGCTGGATATTGTTTAAAGTGTCTTTTATGCGCCCATCGGGTTTAACACCAATGGAAAACATCACCATCGGCGGCGCTGAGGCCACTGCATTAAAATACGAGAAAGGCGCGAGATTAAAGCTTGTTTGATTTGAAGCAGTGGCGCTTGCGGTGGCATTCTCCGTGAGCACCCAAGCTATCGGTCTCGGCACAATGCTTTGCGTCATCAGGTGGTAAGCCTGCGTTGCAGTTAAGCTTGAGAAATCAACCTCCATCTCTAGTCCAGCCTTCAGCTGAGCAACAACTCTAAGAGCGCTTTTTGGGCGTGTAAGCGATTTTCCGCCTCATCCCAGACCACGCTTTGTGCGCCCTCGATCACCGATTCACTCACTTCATAACCGCGATAAGCAGGCAGACAATGCATGAATAATGCATCATCGCTGGCTTTAGCCATTAAAGCATCATCTACGCAATAACCTGAAAAAGCAGCCTCACGTTCGGCTTTCTCTTCTTCTTGGCCCATGCTTGCCCAAGTATCGGTAATCACGCATTGGCTGTTTTGAGTGGCTTCTGCTGGGTCGTTTGTGAGCACGATATTATCTTGGCAGACATCGATCATATCCGCCGCAGGTTCAAAGCCTTTTGGGGTGGCGATGTTTAAGGTGAAATCAAGTTGGCGCGCTGCATTCATCCAAGAGTGGCACACATTATTGCCATCGCCTATCCAAGTGATCGTCTGGCCGCTAATATCGCCGCGATGCTCGGTATAGGTTTGTAAATCGGCTAAAATTTGACAGGGGTGGTAGCGATCACATAAGGCATTGACCACGGGCACAGAAGCATATTCAGACATCGTCTTGACGCGTTCATGCGATGAGGTGCGCATGACGATGACATCGATCATACGCGATAAGACGCGCGCGGTATCTTTAATGGGCTCGCCACGATCTAAATGAGAATCACCAGGCGCTAGAAACATTGCGTGCCCGCCTAATTGTGCCATACCAATTTCAAATGAAGTACGCGTGCGCGTGGATGATTTCTCAAA
>JAZGFQ010000168.1:0-3705 GCA_036479635.1 Arenicellales bacterium | reverse complement strand
TCGTTACTGAAAACCAAGGTAGCAATTGGGTATATAAAATATACGAGTAACATGATTCCTGCATGAAACCACAATTGTTTATATAGTGCCCATGCAACACCAAAAAACATTGCTTCATAAGACAATTTAATTTTTTTCATATATTCCAGCAACCAAATGTAAAGCAATTATATTCTCCCGCACACACCGCCGGATATTGCTCCCGATGCGTTATCGCCATCAACTGCACTATTCGGACAATCATCACCAAAAAAACCTAGGGTCAAGTCGAGCATTGTAGCATCGAAAAAATAATATCCGCAAAACTACATCCCATGTTAGTCAATATGAACATGTAGTGATCAAGTAATTTTGAATTAAACTCGCAAGTACAACTCTTACAGAATTAGTAGGTAATATGAAATTCTATTTGGAACAAAACTTTAAAGCTATAGTATTGTTATGGTTCATATTGCTATGTGTTATTTTATTTATAAATAACGACCTTGATAAGCATGTTGTTATCACAAAGGTTACTTTAACAATCGTTATTTTTGTGGGAAGTGCGATTTATGCAAAAATCAATGATTTTCGAGTTATCCATAAAGTATTTATTATACTTTTAGCAGCAATTTATGAGGCTTTAATTAGTAAGGCTCTAATATTTGAATTAGCTGGTGGAGTTAATATGGGTTTTTATGCAATTTTTCTATATAGAGTTTTTGTACTTACATTTTCATACGCTCTTAGTTATATTTTTATAGAATTTGTTTTACAAATTATTCTCTTCCTTAAAAGGAAGGTAAATTTATATTCCAGTAGATAAAACCTCAGAAAGTGGCAAGCTGAGAGCAGGTCTTTTATTACAAGACAGTTAACTACTTAAATTCAAGTAATTTTAGCAACACAGCTGGAGGTCTAACCATTTCTGATATAGCCATACAAACATTGCTAAACAAACGTCACTCAATTTTTATGTTGACCCTTCCATTTCCCCCATCCGTGCCCGAAGCCTCTTTGCCACCACCATTGCCGGGTGTTCCAAATCTAAGATTATGATTGCTGCCACTGGCATCAAAGTTACGATCACCTCCTGTACCCCCTTTATCTGTGCCAGAGTCTCCGCCTTTTCCCCCAGCGCCACCCGATGCTAAAGCGAGCAGTTTTCTAGTTCTCATATTTTGAACAGCTGACCATCCTCCTTGCCCGCCGCCACCGCCGCCCGCTTTATTGAATATCAAATGCGCATCATTGCCGTCGCTGCCAGATACTCCTTTATTATAACCCGTGCCCCCCGCGCCACCACTGCCACCTGTCCGTTTATTGCCCGTTAATCCGCCGCCACCATCTCCCCCTCTAGCAACCCAAATTTCTAGCACGTCTCCTGGTCTTACCAGCGCGACAGGGCCAATATTATAAGTTTTAGTATCTCTTTTTCCACGTTTTCCACCTGCACCACCAGATTTATCTGAACCGCCACCACCTGCGCCACCCGCGCCATATGCAAATACAGTGATTTTTGAGCAAGCACTTGGAACGATATATTGAGTGGCTTGTGATCCTGCAACAGGAAAATTTCTAGAGCCACTAGCGCAAACAGCAGGCGCCTCTGTCGTTGTCGTGCCAGGCGCGCCTGTCGTTCCCGGAAAACCTGTCGTTGTTGGGCTGGCAGTCGTGCCTCCGCCTGCACCATCATCACTACTACCGCCACCACAACCAGAAAATGAAAGCGTCGTAACACCCCATGCAATGCCAGCCCCAATTCGTAGTAATTTACGGCGTAACACAGCTGACTCACGTTGCTCATTTCGTGATAACACGTGAGTTGATATTTCATTGCTCATCTCATTCTCCTTATTGTTGTTGTTGTGTTGACCATACATTAATCAAAATTAATAGTAAACTCTAGAGCCTTACTTGGAGCAGGGTCATCAAGGTCAGGGCTTTGATTATAAGATGGTAACTGCGCTCATGATAAAACCTGATCTACAACACAGCCAATATGAACGTTATACGTTATACGTTATACGTTATACGTTCTAACGTAGAGCGTATTTCGAAAACGTATTAACATTAAGGCCAAGGTCTCTTTATAAGAAAGTAGATGATATCACCTTCGCTTAAACCACCTTCCCAGGGTTCATAATATTGTGCGGGTCTAACGCCTGTTTAATGCTGCGCATCACGTCTACTGCACCGCCTAATTCATATTCTAAAAAAGCGCGCTTGCCATAACCAATGCCATGCTCGCCCGTGCAAGTGCCATCCATTGAAATCGCGCGCTTAATCATGCGCTCATGCAAGGCTTCAGCATTGCTCACTTCTGCCGGTTTGGTGTGATCCACCAACATGCATAAATGGAAATTGCCATCACCGACATGCCCGAGGATCGGCGAGATAATATTGCTCTCTTTAATATCATCCATGGTTTCATCAATGCACTGCGCTAAACGTGAAATCGGCACGCAGGCATCGGTTGCCCATAACTGGCCATCGGTGCGCAGTGCCTTGATGGCATAAGCGGCATCGTGTCTTGCGCGCCATAAAGCCTTTTGTTCTGAGGCATCTGTTGCCCAAGTGAAATCACCGCCCTTGTTCTCTTGGGCTAAGGCCTGAACCGTCTCAGCTTGTTCTTTTACCCCCGCCTCAGAGCCATGAAACTCCATGATCAGCATGGTTTGCTCGGGTAAGTTTAACTTTGAATAGGCATTGATGGCTTTTACCGTTAGCATATCCATTAACTCAATACGCGCAATCGGCACGCCCATTTGAATGGTTTCAATGACCGTATTTACGGCATCGCCCACGCTTAAAAAAGTGCAGCGTGCGCTGGCCTGTGCTTCGGGAATGCCATGTAAACGTAAAGTTAGCTCGGTGATTACGCCTAAAGTGCCTTCTGCGCCGACCAGTAGGCGTGTTAAATCATAGCCTGCTGAAGATTTACGCGCACGATGTGCGGTTTTAATGAGCTCACCATTGGCCATCACGGCGGTGATATTTAAAACATTCTCGCGCATGGTGCCATAACGCACCGCATTAGTACCCGATGCACGCGTAGAGGCCATGCCACCAATACTGGCATCTGCACCTGGGTCAATCGGGAAGAATAAGCCGGTATCACGCAAATATTCGTTTAACTGCCTGCGCGTCACCCCAGGCTGCACCACCACATCCATATCTTCGGCATTGACCTGAATGATTTGATTCATTTCAGAGAAATCGATGCAAATACCACCGTGTAAAGCCGCCACCTGCCCTTCAAGCGACGTGCCCTGCCCCCATGGAATAATGGGCGTGTTGTGCTCAGCGCAAATTTTTATAATCTGCTGCACTTCTTTCGCTTGATGCACCGCAATCACCGCATCAGGCGCGTGACCTGCATGAAAAGATTCATCTTTTCCATGTTGTTCGCGGGTGGCTAAGCCTGTTTTTAGGCGCTGTCCAAATACATCACTTAAACGCTGAAGCGTCTGATCAATCGAACTCACTATCGTTTGGCTTTTATTCATCGTAAAATTCTACCACGAATAAAATTATTTCAAAGCATAAGGCGCATCACAATAGTTGTGATCAACTTAGCTTTAAAACATAATGCAGCTTAAACAGGCTTAGCCAAACAAAGAATGATTTTTGACGCAACCACTCTTTCTGATCAGCACATCATCGACACAGACATTTGCATCATCGGTGCAGGTGCTGCAGGCATTACCCTCGCGCGCGAATTCA
>JAZGFQ010000167.1:0-6850 GCA_036479635.1 Arenicellales bacterium | reverse complement strand
CGCTAAGGCTAAAACAGCGCGCCCCGTGATTTTTCGAATCACTGGTAATAACGCACTGGCCTCAGCGTGATTTAAACACCGATATTTCGAGGCCTGGATTTGATGCAAACTCAATGTGTTTGAATTTAGAGCGTTAACGGTTCGGCGCATGAATGATTAGCCTTTTAGCAAAAGTTGCTTAGGCCGCAGCCCTGTGATGAATAGCACTGAACCATAACAAACCCCGCCACTAATAACCAACACCAATAAGCGCCAAAAGCGGGTCATCACGGGCGCATCAAGCCAGAATTTTAATTCTGGGTTCAACCATAATAAACACGCCACCATCGCAGCGCTAGCAAGCACCACTTGAAAAATAAAGCGTAACCAGCCTGCTTGAAGCAGGAAGGTTTTATCTTTTCTGAGCATATAAAACAAAGCGCCAGCATTCACCAAAGCCGCAATGCTGGTCGATAATGCCAACCCTACATGCGCCATCGGCTTGAATAATATCAGGCTAAACAAAATGTTCACGCCCATCGCCACCATGCCAATTCTAACGGGGGTTTTGGTGTTCTTTTGCGCATAAAAACCTGGCGCCAATACCTTCACCAGAATAATCGGCACCAGCCCAAACGAAAAGGCTACTAAGCTATGATAAACACTGCTGACATCTGCATCGGTGAACTTTCCATAATGGTAAATGCTGGTCACAATGGGTTCGCCCAGAATAATCAACGCCAGCATCGCTGGCACAGCAATGAGCATCACCCAACGGCAAGCCCAATCTAAGGTAAGTGAAAAACCCGCCCCTGATTTTGATGCATGGTCTTTTGATAGTTTAGGTAAAATCGCAGTAGCTAAAGCAATGCCAAACACGCCCACTGGAAACTCCATGAGACGGTCAGAGTAATATAGCCATGAAATACTACCCGTGACTAAAAATGAGGCTAATAAGGTATTAATCAACAGATTAATTTGCGCCACGGATACGCCAAATAAAGCTGGCAAAATGAGCTGATAAACGCGCTTTGCGCCTGCCTCTGCCGCGGCATCATCTGCGCCTGCGGTTAATCTTGGGCGCGGTAAGGCCTGCTCTTTATACAAAAATGGCAGCTGAAATAATAATTGTAAAAAGCCTGCTGCAATCACGCTAAAGGCTAAAGCATAAGTCGCGTGCGCATATCGGCTGGCAAAAAACCAAGCACCAAAAATTAAACACAGGTTTAAAATAACGGGCGTAAAAGCGGGAATCGCAAAGCGCCCGCGCGTGTTCATAATCCCAGCTGATAGCGCCACTAAGGAGATGAAAAATAAATACGGAAACATGATGCGCGTGACATCTACCGCCAAGTTAAAGGCATCAGGCTGATCTTTAAAGCCAGGCGCGATCACCGACACCAAGGCAGGCGCAAACACCACGCCCACGATAGTTACGCCAAGTAGGATCAACATCAAACGCCCCGTGACTAAGGCCAAAAATCGCCTAGCCTCGTCAGGCGTATGGTTGATCTCCATCTCAGAAAAAACAGGCACAAAGGCAGCTGAAAAAGCACCTTCACCGAATAAACGCCTAAAGAAATTAGGAATCCTGAACGCAACAAAAAACACATCGGCCACCATTTGGCTGCCCATGATTTACGCGAAAATGTTATCTCTAACCAAGCCACTGATGCGCGAGACCAGCGTCATCAAGCCAATGACGAACGTGGATTTAAGGACTTTGTTACTCATGTGAGATCTAGGCGAAAACCTTAAAATTCACTCAAAGAATGTTCAGAAAGCGATAACTTTTCATTCACGCGCCGAAGTGTATTGGCGTGTACCATCGCAACAGAGATATTATCTGGTGCTAGGCGCCGCAAAGCGGCATCAAATAGGTTTTGAATCACACCTTCAAGTGTTGAGCTACGATTACGGATGCTGTCAGCAATAAATTCATCATTTAACACGCCCGTTAAACCGTCACTGCATAAAAGATGAATATCCCCTGGCTGCATCACATCTTGTTTAAGCTCAACACGGCACTCAGGCTGAATGCCTAAGGCATTGGTCAAAACATGCTCAAAGGAACTCACATGTTTGCCGTTAGTATGTTCAATATTGTTGTCTTTCATGTCTTGCGCCACGGTTTGATCAACCGTGATTTGCTCAAACTGATTATTCCGAAAGCGATATAAGCGGCTGTCGCCTACGCATACAATCGAGACTTTAACGCCATCATAATGTGCAGCGACCAAGGTGGTGCCCATACCTGAATAGGCTTCATCTGTTGTTGAGAGCAGATATACTTCTGAATTGGCTCGCACCACCGCACTTTTAATGTTTAAGCCATCGCGCACGGCATCACGCACGACTTCAATCGCGCGGCGGCTGGCAATTTCACCTGCCTTATGCCCACCCATGCCATCGGCCAAAATCGCTAAATTCAGTTGCGGAAAGACGGCCACTGAATCTTCGTTACCCTTACGCACTGCGCCCACATCTGTGGCGCAGGACATCTCTAGAACTTGCTTAACCATTAATACAAAACAGCCGTTTACATTTAATTAAATCGTGCGCAGTAGCTCATTAATGCCTACTTTGCTCAAGGTTTTCTCATCCACTTTCTTCACGATCACCGCACAATAAAGGCTATGCGAGCCATCTTTAGCCGGTAAATTGCCCGAGACCACCACAGAACCAGGCGGAATATAACCATACGTTACTTCGCCGGTTTCGCGATCAAGAATACGCGTGCTCTGGCCGATATAAACACCCATGGAAATAACTGAGCCACGCCCAACGATAACCCCTTCAACTACTTCACTGCGCGCGCCGATAAAACAGTTATCTTCGATAATGGTCGGCCCTGCTTGCAATGGCTCTAATACGCCACCAATGCCAACGCCACCGGATAGATGCACGTTCTCGCCAATCTGCGCGCATGAACCCACGGTTGCCCAACCATCGACCATTGAACCTGCGCCCACATAGGCGCCGATATTCACAAAACTAGGCATTAACACCACGTTTTTACCAATAAATGCACCCTTGCGTACCGCAGCAGAAGGTACGACTCGAAAGCCGCCTTTTTTAAAATCTGCTTCAGTGTAATCAGCAAATTTGCTGGGTACTTTGTCATAATATTTCGCGTCAGGGCTTTCAATCATCACGTTATCGTTAATTCTAAACGACAACAACACCGCCTTTTTCAGCCATTGATTCACCTGCCATTCGCCGCTAACTTGTTCAGCGACGCGCGCCTCACCTGAATCGAGCAGATCGATCGCGGTATTGATGGCATTGCGCACATCATCTGTCACATTGCTAGGCGTGATATCCGCGCGGATATCCCACGCTTGTTCAATAATAGTTTGTGTGTTTTGCATTTTAATTTGAAAGTTTATATTTGTAAGTGAGCGCGCTCATAATGTACATGATATTCGCCCAGATCTTCGTCCATGATCACTGGCCTGCTCGCCGAATCTAAGCTGTGATTCTACCAGTTTAGGCACTGGCCATGCAGCGCATCTGCACAGAAATGACAGACATAAAAAAACCGCTTCTACTCTCAGCCCTTTCTTATTTAAAAGAAGGCCAGAATAAAAGCGGCGATGCAATTTCTTGCAAAGACCTGCTCAATGAATGTTAAGTTTATAAAAACAAAAACAAAACGTTAAGCAACTCTATATGTTTAAACGCGGATAATTAAAGCGCTTTTACATTTACAGCTTGAGGGCCTTTCGCGCCATCTTCAACTTCGAACTCTACGCCTTGGCCGTCTGTTAAAGACTTAAAGCCTGAGCCAGTAATTGCTCTGAAGTGTACGAATACATCGTCGCCTTCTTCTCTCTCGATGAAACCAAAACCTTTCTTTTCATCAAACCATTTCACGGTACCTGTAATAGTAGCCATCTTTTTTCTCCAAAATAAAATAAAAATAATTATTTATAACGTATAAACACAATGTAAATAGCAAAAATAATTTAAACGCAAGGAAGTGTGGAGCAGGAATTACTAAAGGAGCAAAAAAGGTGAGATAGCGAAAATTGATATCGAAACTTGTGCAAATAATAAAAAACTGCTGAAAACTTACCAGCACGCATATTATAACGCTTATTTTTTGAATAAAAAGAGCTTATGATCAACTAATTGCGTTAAACCCACTTTTTTATCAAGGTTTAAGCCCTTATTCATTTTTCTAGGCCATTATATAAATGACGTTCAATATCAACACTGCACGCGCTGACACGCCTGCTTGCGAAAATATCATCCATTTTAATAACGCAGGTGCAGCCTTAATGCCCCTGCCCGTCTCCCATTGTTTGCACGACTATTTAAATAAAGAACAACAATTTGGTGGCTATGAAACTGCCGATAAGGAACAGGCATTGATAGACAATTTTTATCATGCGCACGCCATGCTTTTAAATTGTCAGCCTTCAGAAATTGCCTTTGCCGAAAATGCGACACGTGCCTTAAACATGGCGTTTTACAGTTTTACGTTTAAAGCAGGTGATAGAATTTTAACCACGCTATCGGAATATGGCAGCAATATCATCGCTTATCTCCACCATGCTAAGCGCTTTGACGCTGAGGTGGTGTTTGTGCCCAATGATGAATTTGGGCAAATTGATACGCAAGCATTAAAGGCTATGATCGATGAGCGCGTCAAACTCATCACGATCAGCCATATTCCAACAGGCGGTGGTTTAGTGAACCCTGCGGCTGAAATCGGGCGTATTGCCAATGCAGCCAATATTCCTTTTCTATTAGATGCCGCGCAAAGCATTGGGCAGATCCCCTTAGATGTTAAACAACTGGGCTGTGATATTTTAGTCGGCACAGGGCGTAAATATTTACGCGGGCCACGCGCCACAGGCGTATTGTATGTTCGCCAAGGCCTGCTAGAAACCTTAACGCCCCCTCTGATTGATCAGTATGCCGCGACCTTAATATCGCCCACTGAATACACCTTGCGCAATGATGCCAAACGTTTTGAAACTTGGGAGCAAAACCTTGCCTACAAAGCCGCATTGGGGGTGGCAGTTGATTACGCCTTAGCCATTGGGCTGGAATCAATTCAACAACGCATCTACCACTTAGCTGCCCTGCTTCGTGCGCATTTAAGCGGCATAGACGGCGTGCAGCTCACCGATGACGGTATAGAAAAATGCGGCATCGTGACTTTTTTCACGCAACAAGCTAATGCTAACAATATAAAGCAACAACTCGCCGCTAAAAATATCAACGTCACCACCCCGCAAGGTTCGGGTAATTTAGTGTCATTTGAGCATCGCGGCTTAAGCGTATTGGTGCGTGCCTCAGTGCATTATTACAACACAGAAAATGAGATAGACACCTTCATTAAAGTGCTTAAAAGGATTTTAAGCACTTCTTAACCTCACCCTGCAACAGAATAACGGTTGCATAAATTTTCCTTATCGTTATTATCTGCCATGCTTATATATTGGCTTATGTATTAACTATGCGCTTGAGCAACTTTCTCAAGCCCAATAACAATAACAGGAGAACATAATGATAGAACTCGCTACATTGCCTTTTGTGCTGGGCGTAATTGGCTTAATCATTGCTTGGCTTATTTACCGTAAAATTCTTACTTTTTCTCCTGGCAATGGCCGAGTCATTAAATTAGGCGAGCTTATTCATAAAGGCGCAATGCAGTTCATGCGCAAAGAATACACCTACTTATTTGTATTCGTAGCCGTTGTGGCAGGCTTAATTTTAATCTCCGATTTAGGCATCAATACCTCATTGGCATTCTTGTTGGGTGCATTTTGCTCAGCCATTGCAGGGTATATCGGCATGATCGCCGCTACCCGCGCTAATGTTCGCACCACCACTGCTGCGCAGAACCAAGGCGCAGATCAGGCCTTATTAGTGGCCTTTTTAGGCGGCTCAGTCATGGGTTTAACCGTTGCAGCCATGGGTTTACTGGGCTTAGGTTTGCTCTATTTAATCTACGGCACTGACCCACACACCACACATGTGATTCATGGCTTTGGTATGGGCGCCTCTTCAGTTGCCTTATTTTCCCGTGTAGGCGGCGGAATTTTTACTAAATGTGCAGATGTCGGCGCAGATTTAGTCGGCAAACTCGAGGCAGGTATACCAGAAGATGACCCACGCAACCCAGGTGTTATCGCCGATAACGTCGGCGATAACGTCGGCGATGTTGCAGGTATGGGTTCAGATATTTTCGAATCTTATTGTGGCTCAATCATAGCCTCCATCGCCATTGCCTCAACTTTATCGCTGACGATGCTGGCGCAACTAGGCGATCAATCTGCCTTGATGTTTCTTCCCCTAGCATTAGCATCGTTAGGTTTGATTTGCTCTATTGGCGGTATTTTAATTGTCAAAATCGCGGCTAACCAAGCACCCGATAAAACCCTACGTATGGGCACCATTGGCGCTACCTTACTGTTTATTCTTGCCAGTTATTTTCTCATTCAATATTTCAACATCAGCGTTAAAGTTTGGTATGCCGTGGTGGCAGGCGCAGTGGGCGGCATCGGCATCGGTCTGATTACAGAATATTACACCTCAGGCGGCCCCGTAAGAAAAATTGCGAAGCAAGGCGAAACAGGCGCTGCCACAGTGATCATCTCAGGCCTTGCCATTGGCATGCAATCGGTCACTATACCCATCTTAATCATTGCTGCGATTATCTTGCTCACAACCTCTTGGGTGGGCTTGTATGGTGTGGGTATCGCTGCAGTGGGGATGCTCGCTACGGTCGGCATTACTATGGCCATTGATGCTTACGGCCCTGTGGCTGATAACGCAGGAGGCATTGCTGAAATGGCCGGCTTAGGCAAAGAAGTGCGTGACATTACCGATTCCTTAGATGAATTAGGCAACACCA
>JAZGFQ010000166.1:0-2516 GCA_036479635.1 Arenicellales bacterium | reverse complement strand
GGGGCAAAGATGCAGCTCATCGACACTGCACTGGCACCTTTGTTCATGCGTATAGACATCATGGAGGCGAATACCGATCTAAATATCTACCCAGACACAAGAACCAAAACATGGGCTAAAGCCCTAGCCGCCGAACCCTCTGTGCAAAATTCAATACCAGAGGGCTTTGATACAATATTGATGAACCATTTTGCAGCTTTAGGTGGGTATTTGTTTTTGACAATGGTGCATTAGGCTGTTGATTTAAGCCTATACCTACTCTGATATACTCATTCACTCTGAATTCAAAACGTTAATTTTAAAATGAAAAAATATCTATTCGTCGGGTTAATCGGTTTTGTTTTAGGCAATGCCTTTTGGTATTTGGCCTCGCCTTTATGGGTTGATCGCGTTGTATCTGAAACCTTGGTGCGCTCGGCCAACAGTGCTGTGATTAAATCAGGTACATTCAAAGATGCAGATGCATCACACCGAGGAAGCGGTCAGGTTGAGATCATTGAAACAGCGGGTGAATCCGTGTTGCGCTTTAGTGATTTTGAAGTCACCAATGGCCCTGATTTATTCGTCTGGCTGGTGAAAGATAAAGCCTTAAAAAATTCTGATGATGTGAAAAGCAGCCCAACGTTAGAACTGCAGCCCTTAAAAGGCAATATCGGCGATCAGAATTACACGCTACCTGCGGGCATAAATATCGATAATTACGGCTCTGTGGTGGTTTGGTGCAAGCAGTTTGGCGTGTTGTTTGCCTCTGCTGAACTTAATTAAACTGGCCAACCACGCCCTCTCAACGTTGCTACACACTCTTTGAATCCAAGCTCTTTAATATCGCGTGACGGCGTATTTTAAGCAATTCACCCGCAAGCGCCCATACACCTCAAATGAAAAATCAGTTAAACTTTAGAAAAATAAGTTAATACTGGAGAGATTATGATCGAGGAAGCCACCGCCCCGCCTAAAAAGAAGAAAAAGAAAGGTTCATCACGTAGTATTGAAACGCTGTATCGTAGCGCATACCGAACCCAACTAGATTTAACCAGCATTGCCGATGCGAAGGCAAACATCATGATTTCGGTCAATGGTTTAATCATCACCGGCATCATCGCTACCACGGGCTTGTTTTCATCCTTTGGCGGTTATTTCAAATATTTGCCTCTGCTTATCTTGCTCATCAGCATTTCATCCATGGTGTTTGCGGTATTGGCTGCCAAACCTAAATTCACGCAATCGAGCGCTAACCGTGATGAAGTTAATTCTGGTGCGGCAAATTTATTATATTTCGCTAATTTTAATGTTGTTTCAGAGCAGGAATACACTGATAGCATTTCATCATTGATCGAAGATACCGAGGACGTTTATAACACCATGAGCAGACATATCTATAACCTTGGTCTTGTTTTAACCAATAAATACCGTTTCTTAAAATACGCTTATTCCATCTTTTTATACGGCATGATTACAATTTCAATTTTATTTACGCTGTTATTTTTCAATCAATCTGCCTTATCCGCGCGAAGCTTAGATACTATTGATACCACGCCCTTTGCCTCGATTTATGAGCCTTCAGGCTTGGTTTATGTGGGAGAAGGTGAGTTCTTGGTGGTTGAAGATGAACCTAACCGCCCTTTTCATCGCTTAAAGTTAGATTCACGCGGCAGCTTGCGTGAAATGGGTGAAATCAAAGCTTTAGGTGTGCCTGTGTTGCTCAACGATTTAGAAGGCATCACTTTTGACGGCCAATATATCTACGCCACCACCTCGCACTCACAAAACAAAAGCGGCAATGCAGGCAATGGCCGCATGGCGTTGGTGCGTTATGAGTATTTGGACGGCGCCTTACAAAATCCCAGCGTGGTGCTTGACGTGAAAGATGCCATTGTTGCGCGATTGCAGCCAATCATGTCCAACATGAGTACGCTCGATGTTTGGGAGAAAATCAACATCGAAGCTTTGGCATGGTCACCTACCACGCAAAGCCTGAACATCGCCTTTCGCGCCCCTTTAGTGGAAGGCAAAAGCTTGGTGATGCGTATTGAAAACCCAGATACAATATTTTCCGAGAAAACGGCACAAAACATTCAACTTCAACTAAGCTGGCTGGAGGTTGAAAACAACGGCATTCGCGCGATGTCTTGGGATGCGAATTTAAATGGCTTTTTTATCGTGACCAGCCGCCGTAATGCTTTTTCCAGTGGGCATGAACTGTGGAAATGGTCAGGTGATAACCAAAGCGCTCCGATTAAAATCACCGATGCTGAGAACCCATTACCGCAGAACACCGAAGGCATCTCAACCTTTAGCACACCAGAGAACAGTGGCATGATTGTGGTGGTGGATGATGGCAACGAAGAGTTGGATTTACCAGGGCATTACAAACTCATCTCACTTGAAGTGAAATCAGACGAGTTGCTCGAGCAGCCTGAATCTTAAACTGAGCGTTTATGCCAGATTTAAACCTGATTCTGGGTTCTTCTTCGCCCTATCGTAAAGCCCTGCTTGAAAAACTCGGCATTCCTTTT
>JAZGFQ010000165.1:0-3610 GCA_036479635.1 Arenicellales bacterium | reverse complement strand
TGTTCTATTTTCAATGCTTGGTTTATCCGCTTGCGGTGGTCAAGCGGCGCTAAAAGCAGACCAAGCCGTGCGTCAAGTACCCAGCCCAACGGCGGTTCAAAATAAGCAGGTCAAGGTGCTCTGGCGCGCATCTACTGCGGGCAGCCAGCAATATGCAGCTCGGTTCGAGCCTGTCATTCGCGCAGCGGTGGTATACACCGCCAGCGAAAATGGTCGCATTGAAGGGTTTTCATTAGAAACGGGTAAACGCGTGCTTAAGGCTGATTTACGCACACAGCTCATTAGTGGTTTAGGCGCGAATGAGGCATTATTAGTCGCGGTGACGGCACAAGGTGAAGTGGTTGCCTTAAACCGCGCAGACGGCACTGAGAAATGGCGATTTAACAGTGGCCGTTCATTATCCGCTGCGGCAGTGATGAGTGAGCAAATCATTGCCATACGCACGATTGATGGTTATTTGATCGGTTTAAATGCCGCCACGGGTGAGCAAATTTGGGGCATTGAACGCGCTGTGTCGGCCTTGAGTTTAGGCTTAGATTCCAGCAGTTTAATCGCGGGTGAAGGCGTGATCAGTGGGTTCTCAAATGGCCGCGTACTGGCGAGTAATATTTTTAACGGCCAAATTTTTTGGGAGAAACGCACATTTCGACCACAAGGTAAGAATGATATAGAACGTTTAGTCGATATCGATGCTGCCCCCGTTTTATCGGGCACCACTGTGCTTGTCGGAGCGTATCAGGGCGGTGTGGTCGCTTATGGTTTGCGCGATGGCGTTGAAGCGTGGCGTAATAGCGAAGTTTCTACGCGTAAGCGAATGTCTGTGCTGAATCAAAACATAGCGGTTACGGAATCAAACAGCGATCTATCTTTGTTATCGTTCGCCACGGGTGAGCGTCAATGGCAGCAAACTGAATTGCGTGGGCATGGATTATCTGCCCCTATATTGTTAGAGAATACGCTGCTAGTGGGTAGCCTTGAAGGTGTTTTATATTCTCTAGAGACGGCAGAAGGTAAGCTAATCAGCCAGATTAAATTAAGTTCAGCCCCTATTACGGCTTTGTATCAAACTGAGCAAGGCTTATTGGTTTATTCAGCTAGCTCAGGCGCGTTGATTTTAGTATCACTTTAATATGTTACCTGTTATTGCTCTAGTTGGCCGGCCTAATGTCGGCAAATCTACGTTATTTAATCGATTGACGGCTAGCCGAGATGCCATCGTAGATGATCGGCCTGGGGTGACGCGTGATCGCTTATATGGCCGTGGAAAAATAGCCAGCAAGCCTTTTTTGGTGGTCGATACAGGCGGTATCACTTTTGAGAATGAAGCGTTTGACCCAATGATCATGGGGCAAGTAGAGTTACTGCTTGAAGAGGCGAATGAGCTTTTATTTTTGGTCGATGGCAAGGAAGGTTTACACCCACATGATGAACAGATAGCGCAGAAGTTACGCAAGACGGGCATTAACGTTACTGTTTTAGTGAATAAAATTGAAGGCCGAGATAAAAATATTTCAGTTTCAGAGTTTCAGAAAATGGGCTTAGGTCAACCTATTGCCGTTTCGGCTAGCCGTGGTGATGGTGTTAAGGGCTTGCTAGAAGATATATTATCCGCGTACCGGGTGAGTGCCGAAGCTGTTGATGAAACTATGCCGCGTGTGGCGTTAGTGGGTCGGCCTAATGTAGGGAAATCTACGTTAACCAATGCTTTATTAGGCGAGCAACGTGTGATTGTGAGCGAAGTCGCTGGTACGACGCGCGATAGTGTGAGCGTTGAAATTGAGCATCAAGGTGAAATGTTCCGCGTGACGGACACCGCAGGGGTGCGGCGTCGATCTCGGGTGGACGAAACCATTGAAAAATTCTCTGTGATCAAAACCTTACAAGCCATTGAGCACTGTAATGTGGCGGTGTTGGTGTTAGATGCGCAGCTGGGCATCAGTACCCAAGACGTGATCATTGCGACCATGATTCAGAATATGGGGCGTGCTTTAGTGATTGCGATCAATAAATGGGATGGCTTAGATCGACAGACCAAAGCAGAGATCCAAAAAGCCATGGAATTAAAATTCCCTTCTATTCAAAACATTGAAGTGCTGCATTTATCGGCCAAATTTGGCACCGCAGTGGGCAATGTTTTGCCGATGGTGAAGCGCGCTTATGATTCCGCTTTTTATGATTTTAATACGGCCGCTTTGAATAAGTTCTTAGAAAAAGCAGTTGAGCGTAACGCACCACCGATGAAGCGCGGGCGCAAGATTAAAATTAAGTTTGGTCATCAAGCAGGTAAAAACCCGCCGGTGGTGGTGGTTCACGGTAATCAGGTTGATCAGCTCCCTAAAACCTATATTCGTTATTTACAAGCCAGTTTGGCGGATACCTACCGTTTAGTGGGTGTCACCGTACGAATTATTCCAAGATTAGGTGAGAACCCGTTTGAACCTGATAAAACTAAGCGCCCTAAGCAAACTCGAAAATCAAAATCTAATTCAAACGCTCGTAGGAAAATGCGCCGCTAGAGTGAGGGCATTAGGCATACAAATATGCTAAGTTTGATTTAATAAAGCCGATAAATTGGAATGCCGATAAAAATCGGATATTGATAGAAACTTGATCAATTTCTTTTGAAAATATTATTTTTGCGCTTCAAACAGGGGGTTTGCTTGATGATACTATGCACTCAAATACTGAAAAGTTTCCTAGTCAACGTGTCTTTATGGTCGAGCTTCATCAATATGTTTATTTAGTGCCATATGTAGAAAATAACACTGAAATTTTTCTTAAAACAATATTCCCGAGCAGAAAAGCAACTAAAGCTTATTTAGGTGACAAAAATGAATTATATAAAGCTAGACCAAGAAGAACAAGCTATTCTAGATGCTTATGAAGCAGGTCAGTTTACGTCATTTTAAGCGCAGAACGTAAAGCAATGATTGAGGTCTCTGCCGCACAGATGTCCAAAAAAGACAAAAGAATAAATATTAGGTTATCCGGGAGAGACTTAAACACAATTCAACGCAGAGCAATGGAAGAGGGCGTGCCGTATTAAACACTGGTTTCTAGCGTATTACATAAATATATTTCAGGCACGTTATATGATGTAACTGCCAATAAGTCATCAGAGCTTAATCAATCGCTTTTTTCACTTCAGCTTGAATGTGCCCCTTATGAAGACGTACAGTAATATCTTCATTTTTACTGAGCTGCGTGGCTTGTTGAATCACATCACCTTGAGCATTTTGCACAACTGCATAGCCGCGCGCTAAGGTGGCGAGTGGGCTGAAGGCTTGTAGTGCAAGTTTATGGCGTTCTAATGTAATGTGCCTTGTTTCTAGCGAGCGATTTAAAGCAAAATTCAGCGCTAGGCTTAAGGTGTGTAATGAATGTTGTTGCTGTTGTAAATGGCTGCGCGGTGAAACATGTTGAAACCGTAATTTGATGTTTTCTAAACGCTTGGATTGTTGGTTTAAAATAGCTAGCTGCGTATTGTGTAAACGCAAGCGCAAGCTATTTAACCGGCCAGATTGAATGCTAAGCTGGTCGCGAGGATGCTTGAGCTTTTGTGACGCTAGATCTAGCGCTTGTTGCTTAACGTAAATATCCGATTGCACGC
>JAZGFQ010000164.1:0-2420 GCA_036479635.1 Arenicellales bacterium | reverse complement strand
TGCGGCTTTTAAATTGTTGCGCGTGTTGTGTCAGTTTCGCTTTTATCTCCGCTTCATCTTGGCTGTTAAATGCCTCTAAATACGCATCAATCGGGGTTTTAACATCCACCACCACTTGGCGGTTTTTAGGTAAGTTGATGACCAAATCAGGGCGTAATATGCCTTCATCGGTTTTAATGGATACCTGCTGGCTAAAATCCGCGTGCTCACTCATGCCTGATAATTCCAACAAGCGCTTGAGTGTGATCTCACCCCATTGCCCGCGCACCTCAGGGCGACGCAAAGCGTGGGCTAAATTTCGGGTTTCTTGGTGTAATAAACCATGCGCGCTGGACATCGCTTTAATTTGCCCCGTTAACTCACCCTGAGATTTTTGCGTATTTTGATCTAAGTTGTTTAACTGCTCATGGGTCGATTTCAGTGCCGCCTGTAAAGGCGCAACTAAATGACTAATGGCGGTCTCTCTGGCCTTAAGCCCGCTATCTGCTTGGTTTTGATGCCGCCCTAATACCTGCCCTGCTAAATCTAGAAAACTTTGATTATTCTCGCGCAAGGCATCAGCGGATAAAGCAGAAAAACTATTCTCCAAGCCCGCCACTCGCTCTTCGGAGGATTTCATCTCAAATTCGAGCATCGCCTCTAAAGTGGCCACTTTACGTGTTGAAAATAGTTTGGCAATCAACCAGCCAAAAATAAAACTTAAGAAACATAGCCCAACAATGCTCAGGCTAGCACCTGAACCAGCCATTTGCGTCTCAAGCCATGTCAGTAGCGCTTCCAAAATTTAAGCTGCTAATTAAGCAGCGTCAACAGCGCTTTAGGGTGGTCAATAATGATATCCGCGCCCCAGTCTTCGATGTTCTCGCTGTCATCATAATATCCATATCGAACCGCCACCGAGATCATCCCTGCCGCATTAGCGGCTTCAACATCACGTGGATCATCGCCCACATAGATTGTTTGTTCAGGCGTAATATTGGCCAAATCACAGGCATGTAATAAGGGCTTAGGCGAAGGCTTTTTCTCCGCTAAAGTATCGCCACACACCAGCACCGCAAGGCGCTCAGACAAGCCCATTTCTTTGAGTAAAGGCTCGGTGAGGTTAGCGGCTTTATTGGTCACCACACCCCAGACACGCTCATCGGCTTCAAGTCTCGCCAACACCGCTTCCATGCCACCAAACAAAACTGATTGCACGCTTAATGCACTGCGATAATGGCCAAGCAATTCTTCGACATAAACAGGGTATTCTGGATGGTCAGTTTGTAAGCCAAAGCCGCGATATAACAAACCCATCGCGCCGCGCGAGACATACGGCCTGCCCTGCTCAACGCTGAGCGCGGGGCGGCCATGCGCCACTAACACCTTATTCAGCGCCGCGACTAAATCAGGCGCGGTATCCACCAGTGTGCCGTCAAGGTCAAATAAAACCGACTGCGCGCGTATGCTCATGGAGGCTAATTTAAGCTTTCGTACAATGGGCGAGATAATTCACATCAATGCCCGGCGCTAATTTATAGCTTTTAAAGATGGGGTTGTAATGCATGCCAATCAGATCATGCATAGTAAGCTCAGAGGTCTCAGCCCAGCCGTGCAACTCACTGGGCTTAATGAATTTCTGGTATTCATGTGTGCCGCGCGGCAGTAAATTCAAAATATATTCCGCGCCAATCACCGCCATGGCATAAGCCTTTGGGGTGCGGTTTAAGGTTGAGAAATACACACGCCCACCGGGTTTCACTAACTTGGCACAGGCGGCCACAATGCTGGCAGGGTCAGGCACATGTTCGAGCATTTCAAGGCAGGTCACTACATCAAACTTAGCGGCGCTCTCTTCCGCCATCTCCTCAGCAGAGATTAAACGGTAATCAATTTTTTGTCCTGATTCCAAAGCATGTAATTTCGCCACCGATAAAGCTTTCTCACCGAGATCAATGCCCGTTACGTTCGCACCAGAGACCGCCATCGCTTCGGATAAAATCCCGCCGCCACAGCCCACATCAATCACATCCAACCCCGCCAACTTACCGTGTTGCTCGATATAAGATAATCGTAATGGGTTAATTTGATGCAAAGGCCGAAACTCGCTGTTCGGATCCCACCACCGCGAAGCGATTTCGCTGAATTTAGCAATTTCGGTTGGGTCTACGTTTGGCTTCATTTCGGCTTTTACGCTCATAGCAATACATGTTCGAGAACAAAAGCTTATTATAAAGCTTTTACGCCTTTAGATAATACTCAACATTCCGCTAAGATCAAAATCACGTGTCCATTTTAAAAATTCGGTATAATGGTAAACACAAACTTTCTTTTTGAGGTCTACACATGAAAAGCAAAAGTATCATCGCCATATTGGCCGTTTTTATTGCATGGGCAATACTCGATTTTATCATCCATGGCTTACTATTAAGTAAGCAATA
>JAZGFQ010000163.1:0-2221 GCA_036479635.1 Arenicellales bacterium | reverse complement strand
ATGGCTAAACTCGGTAAAGGGCAAGCCTTGCAAATCATCTTGCGTGTTAAGCGCATCAATAACCAGATGGAAAGTAATTGCACGATGATGGCCAGTGCGGTGAAAGACCAATAAGCGATGCCAAATTTGGTGACTAGGCCGGCGGCGACTAAACCTTTATTGATCAAAAAATGCATCATGATGGAAATTGAAACCCCTGGGCAAATCAGCGCAAAGACGACAGGCGTTTGTTCTTCACCTTTTAACACTGAACGAATATAGCCCATACGCTTCATCACAGCTGCGCCCAATAAAATCAAAAACAGTTGCGCGCTGAACATGATGGTTAGAAACATCAATGGCGTGGTTGATTCAGATAAGCCTAAGGTGTGGCTCAAACCGTGATCTAAGCGTAAAGCGGCAATGGTTAAGGTGGTTAAGATAGGAATACCGACCCATAAAGTAGGTAAGGCTGCGCGGTTTGCACCATGCTCTAACATGTGGCCTATGCCAATGATGAGCTTTAACAGGGTGATGAACACGGCTGGGATGAAGAAGAACCCAGCGAGCACGATGCTCACGCCCACGGTGATGTGGTTATGGCTCATCGCGGCAGGTGCAGATAAGCCCACGGTGATCATCGCAAACGCAAAGCCAGGTAATAACTGCGCAAGCGAAGCATTCGCCGTGACTTGGAATTTCTTCTCACTGAGCATTTGGCTGAAAAAATGTAAATATAATTTCAGCGCCCAAACGCCGAGCGCCAAGAAGCCTGCCATTGCGAGCGGAAACAACATTTCCACCACGCTCCAAAGCTGTGGCACGAACACCGCACCCAACATGAAGCCTGCATTGATGCTCATGGCTAGCGTTAACGGAATCGCCAGCATTTGCGTGTGTGCATTGCTGCCTTCTAAGGCGCTAAGCCCGCCATCAGCTTTCCATTGACGATAGTGCGAAAAATTCCAAGCTAATAATTGAAAATGACGGATAGCAAAAAACAAGATACCGCTGGTGGCAATGATAATGCCTGTTTTCATCATGATGGTACCGCTGGTAAAGGCCGCTAGAATATCTTCAAAAACAGGAATGGCTTGATCTGGATGTGGCACCCAAAACAAAAGGAACATGAAAAAAGTGACGATTAAACCGCCCGCACCTAAAGAGGATAAAAAATACAGGGGCGACCAAGGCGCTTGCGTTGTGTTGGTTTGTGACATGGGTAGAACTCATAAAATTTAAGATGGGGTGAGTTTACGCATGAACGGCTAATTTCAATGTGAGGGTGTCACATAAGCTATTTTTGAGAGAAACGCATAGGCTTAAGGGGCTGTTTGGATTAATGATGCGATGTCATTAATATGTATACGCCCACGGTGCAGTTCTACCCAGCCTTGTTTTTGCCATTTGGATAATTGTCGAGAGACCATTTCACGCGCGGTGCCAAGCTCAACGGCTAATGTCGCCTGATTATCATGCACACATTGCTCTGCATCCATTTTCTCCAGCAATAAATCAGCCAGCCGTGCAGCAAGTGGCACAAAGGCGTGATCGGCAAAACGGCTGATAACTTCTTTAAATCGATGGCCGATATTGTTAAAGATCCATTGCTGGAAGGGCGCAATACGCATCCAATGATTAAACTGTTCCGCATTTGCCCACGAGAACCAACCATCGGTTTCTGCCACGGCAATAAAGGCGTATTCTTCATGGCTGATGAGATTAATTAAAGAGTGAATACACAGCTGTCCAGGTTCAATTCGATATAATAAGATGGAACGGGTTTGCGGGTTTTGCAGTTCAATGCGCACCGTGCCGCCAGCCAATAACATAAAACGGTTACAGGGCTGGCCGGGTGTGAATAATTGTTCACCTGCTTTAAAATGCTGTGTTTTCCATTGATATTCTCCCAGTTCAGGAATGGCCTGCGTGCTGGGGAATAGATTAGATAAAATCTTGCGTTCTCCCGCTTGGATGTTTGGATAATTATCGGGCATATTGTTTGGATGCTTAAGTGATTTAGAGACTATGTTAGGGAAGTTTACGTTTCGGAAAAGCTAGCGTAAATAGGGATGCTAGCATAAACTTGTTGGTAAATTAATGCGCATGTAAATACGGGTTTTGCCTGTTCTGCTTATGTTCAAATTTGGCTTGGCGTTCATATAAACTTTATGCGTGATCGGCGCGAAATATAAATGAAAAAACTAATATTGGGTGGGGTTAAATCGGGTAAAAGTAATTT
>JAZGFQ010000162.1:0-5975 GCA_036479635.1 Arenicellales bacterium | reverse complement strand
GCAGCACCCAATATAAGGCGATGAACACGGGAATCTGCACTAAGATAGGTAAGCAACCGCCCGCAGGGTTAACTTTTTCTTCTTTGTACACCTTCATCATTTCTTGCTGGAACTTAGGCTTATCATCGCCATAACGCTCTTTTAAGGTTTTTAGGCGCGGCGCTAGCTTTTTCATTTTCGCCATGGATTTATAACTGGCAGCCGATAATGGCAAAAAGATCGCTTTAAGCAAAATGGTGATAAGGATGATCGTCCAACCCCAGTTACCTACCACGTTATGGATTTTACGCATCACCCAAAATAACGGCTCGGCAATCACGGTTAACCAACCGTAATCAACGGTTAAATTTAGGCCATCAATCCCTTGTGCATCTAAGCGATCACGCTCTTTGGGGCCGATGTATAAGGCCGTGCTGATCTCGCCACTTTGGCCCGGTGCAATAGAAGTGGGGGTGAGGTCTAAGTAACCAAGCTTATATTCTGGATTAGCAAGACGGGTATTCGAGTTGGTGTAAAAACGATAGTTGCCATCCGCTTTCGGCAGCCAAGCGCTCACGAAATAGTGTTGTAACATGGCTGCCCAACCAGAAGGTGCATTCACTTCTAGTTTTTCGTCGCCCATGTCTGAGAAGCTGAGTTTGTTATACAGCTCTTCAGGGGTGTAATACGCGCCGCCAGTAAAGCTCGGCGTTTGGCCCGTTAAATAAGAGCCACTGCCTGAATCAGAAGGTTCGGTGCGTAATAAGTGCCCGTAAAGATTACCTTGCCATGGGCTGCTGCTGTTATTTTGGATTTGATAGCGCACGTCAATGCGATAGCTGTCGCGCTTAAACGTATAAATCTTAGTGTACTGAATGCCATTCGCGCCTGTATAAGATAAAGGCACCTCAAGGCTGTCTGCGCTGCCTAAGTCATAGCTCAGTTTTTGTGCGCTAAATTGTGTGTGGTGGTTTGGCAGAGCTAAATCGGCTGCGCCTGTTAAACCACTTTCAGCTTTATAGCGATCCAAGGCATTATCTTGTAATAATACCGTTGGGTCATTAGGCACCGCCATTTTAATGGGGTGCTGAATTAAGCCTGCATAAGAGATACTGCCACCTAAAGTATCAATATCAATGCTAAGCACATCGGTGGTGATTTTGATTAGTTCGCCTTTGGTCGTTACGACTGGCTCGTTTGGAATCGCGGAGGGGGCAACAGCCGTTGGCACACCTTCAGAATTCAGCACGGGTGCGCTCGGTACGCCAGGCACAGAAGCGGCTTGATTATTCAGCTGGCTATTTTGACCTTGCTCAATGGCGGCAGGGTTCTTTTGTAATTGATGATTTTGCCAGTTTTGCATCAGCATCATTGAGACTAAGCCGAGTGCAACAAATAGAATAAGACGTTGGATATCCATAGGAGCTAATTTTTAAGATTGAGTAGAGTGTGTGTGGTTGCAGGTCGCGTTTCGTTTCTCTGAATTTGCTTTTTTTAGGCTTGGTTTTTCAGGCACAGGATCAAAGCCGCCATCATTCCAAGGGTGGCAACGACCAATGCGTTTTGCGCCTAAGAGACTGCCTTTGAATGCACCATGAGTGCGAATGGCTTCTTCGGTATAACGTGAACACGTTGGTTCAAAGCGGCAGTTCTGCCCCAGAAATGGGCTGATCAATAGGCGATAGCCTTTGAGTATGAACAGCATTAACGTTTGCATCGTTTCAGGGCTTTTTGCCAAACAGTTTCTAGAATACTTGCGTTCGATTCAAAGGCGATTTTGGCATAAGGCGCTTTGGCGACAACGACAAAATCAACCGCGCCTAAGCTATCTTGTTGGCGACGAAATGATTCTCTCAATTGACGTTTGATGCGGTTACGCACCACGGCCTTTTTACTGACTTTTTTAGAGATCACCAAGCCTAGGCGAGGGTGTTCTAAATCGTTTTTAACGCAATAGACGCCAAAATTGGCGTTATGGGCGCTTTGCCTTCGATCAAATACACGCTTAAATTCTGCGGGTTTGAGTAGTCGCAGGGCTTTTGTGAACTGTTCAGACAAAAGCAACGACACCGCAGTTAAGCGCGATGATTCTAGTGTAAAGTAATTAAGCTTGTTAAAGCTTGACCTTGGGTTATGCGCTTAAACGTGCGCGACCTTTTGCGCGACGTGCACGAATCACTGCGCGTCCACCGCGAGTGGCCATGCGTGAACGAAAACCGTGAGTACGTTTGCGTTTTAATACGCTGGGTTGAAAAGTACGTTTCATGACCGTAATCCAGTAGTGCTATAAAAAATGGCGCTGGAATTTACCTGCCCCATCGAATTGTGTCAATGAATTGTACGCTAATTTTCTAATAAATCAGTTAAAAGGTGTTGTTTTCATCAATATCGCACTAGATCCGAGATTTTGTTAGAAACGACTTGCAAGCGATGTGCTTTTTCTCTCAAATAGACGCTCCTTTTGAACTTGAATAATACGCTATGTCTGACCACCTAAAAGGCCTGCTGATTACCTTCGCAGGCGTGATGGTTTTAAGCCCTGATACCCTGTTGATTCGCTGGCTTGAGATGGATCAATGGGCGCTATTGGTTTATCGTGGCGTGCTCATGGCGCTGGGCATGGCGCTGCTCACGCGCATGTTTGATGCCGCACCGATCAAACAGCAATTTATGCAAACGGGCAAGCCAGGCTTGCTTTCAGCCGTGTGCTTCACCATTAGCACCATCGCTTTTGTGACGGCAGTACATTACACCACCATCGCGCATACCTTAGTGATTGTGGCGACATCCCCCTTGTTTGCAGCATTTTTTAGCCGCGTATTTTTAGGTGAGCGCATGAAACTACATACTTTGCTGGCGATCGTGTTTGTATTGCTCGGCATGGTGTTTGTGGTGGGTCAAAAAAGCGCGGGTAGCCATTGGGTCGGCAATGTATCGGCTTTAGTCTCAGCGATGAGCATTGCCGCCACCTTTGTGATTAACCGTAAAAATAAACACATCAATATGGTGCCCGCAATTTCTTTAAGTGGCGTGTTCACTGCATTGGTGGCCGCACCCTTTGCGGTTTGGCAACCGCTAGATTCCCATATCATTATTTTATTGCTTCTCATGGGTTTGGTGCTCACCATCGCCTTCACCTTAATTACTTTAGGGCCGCGCTATATTCCTGCCGCTGAGGTAAGTTTGATTTTACCGTTAGAAACAGTGGGTGGCACAGCGTTGGCGTGGTGGTTTTTATCTGAAACGCCAACGCTAAAAACGCTGATTGGTGCAGGGATTATTTTGCTCACGCTGATGGTACATGGGTATTTTGTGTTGAAAGCGCCGAAAAGTAGGACTTAAGTTTATTTAAGATGAGTTTGTAAATCAGTTTTGATTGTTTGTATTAACACTTCCAAAGTCTCGTCTGAATAATCTTCTCGCTGGCTTTGTCCCCAAACAACATCAGGCCAGCAGAAATCTTGTTCGTGCCGTGCAACGACGTGAATATGGCACTGAGAGACCACGTTGCCAATCGTTGCAATATTGAGCTTGCAAGCAGGATGTTGTTTTTTAAGAAACATAGAAACGAGGTTAATCTCAGATAATACGCGGGCTTGCTCGGTTTCGTTCAGATCAGTGAATTCAGTTACGTAACTTGGGTGCGTATATTTCGGCACTAAAATGAGCCACGGCACTAAGGCATTTTTATTGAGTAACAATAAACTGATATCTAATTCGCCAATCAGTATGCAATCATTGGCGAGGGTTGGATCAAGCTTAAATTCATGCATGAGAACTTACTCAGCCGTTTTAATGGCGTAATTTTGGCCTGCAAAGGTGATGGTGTCGCCTGCGTTTATTTTCTTGCGTTTTTGGGTTTCAACTTGGCCGTTCAATTTTACTTGCCCCTCGGCAATCATCGATTTAGCTTCACCGCCACTGGAGGCCAAGCCTTCAAATTTTAGGATCTTAAACAGTTCAACAGTGGGTTTATTGATAATAATGTCGTTCATTGTGTCTTCAATTTAAAGGTTAAGAATGGGCGGCTTGGTAGGCTGCGCTGGCTTCAACAATTCTTTGTGCAGGGCGAGACAATTGTGCAATGAGGTAGCCGCGCACTTCTTCTGAGTGTTGATGTTTAATTAAGGCGTCATCCATGCATTTTAGCCAGGCGTTTTTATCGGCTTCATTAATGTTGATGTGCGCATGTGCGCCGGGAATGCTGATGCCGCCGAATTTTTCCGAATATTCTCTAGGCCCACCCGTCCAGCCGCTTAGAAAAGTAATGAGTTTTTCGCGTGATAACGTGATGTCTTCAGGATGCATCGCACGAATTTTTTGAGCATAGGATGCGCTGCTCATGATGTCATAAAAGCTGTTGACGACGGCACTTAATCCGGCGTATTCGCCTAAGGCTTTGTAGGTATTGTCGCCGAAGCCGAGCGGTATAGTTGTCATGTGATTTTGATAAGGATAGTCTGATTTACTTGAATTTGGGGGGTGAGCTTGTCATATTCAAGGCTTGTATCGCCATGTGCTGAATTTAGCATGATTGGCTGTTTGAATGAATTTTATGCGCTTAACGCTTAGCTCAATGCCTTTCGAAAAAAACCAAAACGCAATCAGCCCTAAAATAGGGGTATTACTCACCAATCTCGGTACGCCTAATTCTCCTAGCGTCAAAGACGTGCGCGCGTATCTAAAAGAGTTTTTATCCGACTCACGCGTGGTGACGATGCCGAAGATTTTATGGTGGCCAGTCTTAAATTTCATTATTCTCAACACGCGCCCGAAACATTCCGCAGCGGCTTATGCCAAAGTCTGGACAGACGAAGGCTCGCCCTTGTTGACGATCTCTCAACAGCAAGCCGATGCCCTGCAAGCTGCTTTAGAGGTGCATTCACCTGAAAAATATACGCTTGAATTAGCCATGCGCTATGGTGAGCCCTCTATTGCTCACGGATTGGAAAAACTGAAACAACAAAACGTATCTCGGATTATTGTTTTGCCGCTGTACCCACAATTTTCGCATACTACCACCTCTTCAACCAAAGACGCGCTTGAACAAGCGTATAAAAAAAACGCGCTACCTGAGTATTTTTTCATTGAGGATTATCACGCATCACCAGCGTATATTGAAGCCTTGTCAAGCAGCGTTCAGGATTATTGGACAGAACATGGACAAGCAGAAAAACTACTGATGTCGTTTCACGGCATTCCACAAGCTTATGTTGATGCAGGTGATCCATACGCAGAGCAATGCCAGAAAACCGCTGATCTATTAGCAAAGGCATTAAAATTAAAAGACAGCCAATGGCAGCTGAGTTTTCAATCTAGGCTCGGCCCGAAACAATGGTTGCAGCCTTATACAGATCAAGCCCTTAAAGCCTTGGCCGGCGAAGGCGTGAAAAGTGTACAGGTGATGTGCCCAGGATTTAGTGCCGATTGCTTAGAAACCTTGGAAGAAATCGCCATTGAGAACCGCGATTATTTCCTAGAAGCAGGTGGCGAGCATTATGCGTATATTCCCTGCTTGAATGATCGGGCAGATCATATCCAAGCCTTGGTGGGTTTGATTGCGGCGGCGTGATTAAGCTCTGTTATTCAGCCTCAACCACCGTTAAACCCAGTGAACGCCAGCTCTGCATGCCGCCGCGATAATATTTGATCTTCGCCGCAGGGTAGCCCATGGCTAATAATTTCCGAATGGCGGTTGGAGATTGCCCGCACCAGTTACCGTTGCAATACATCACCAAGGTTTTGGCGTAGCTGAAATCTAAGCTGTCACCCGTCAGCACGCCAAGTTCATCTTCCATGGCGGCGATGGCTTCATCGCTGTCTTTGAACACGGTGAAAGGAATGTTAATCGCGCCAGGAATCATACCACTGAGCCGTATCCAGTCTGGTGTGCGCGAATCAACCACAACAATCGAATCATCGCCCTCAGACATCGTTTTAATGTAATCAATTATCTCGCGTTCGCCGATGGTTTCTACCTGATGTGGCTTAAACGG
>JAZGFQ010000161.1:0-2164 GCA_036479635.1 Arenicellales bacterium | reverse complement strand
TAGAATTAATTATACTTTCATTGTTTTTATTGCTCTAGATCAAAGTATAAACTAAATGAACGTCCTATGAATATAATTTATTCAGCAAACGCTAATATTATGGCAACAGTTACCCCTAAAGTTTGAGGATTTGATAGGCGAAACTGTTGTTGATAGGTTTTATACAAAATGAGGGTAACGCCAATTATTGAACAGCTCATCCTTAAGCCCCAAAAGAGGTGATAGAGGTTAACCACCGTAATATTAACCTAAGGCTAGACGTCTAACGCCCCCAAGCGTTATTCTGGTTACCATTTGATTGTTTACTACTGGCACGGTTTCCATTTGCCGTTTTGGCTTTATTCGCAGGCCGTCTTTTGCGTTGATTACCGTTATTACCATTAGCCGAGTTTCCGCTCGACGCATTCCCACTTCGCGCATTACGCTGGCCTCCTTGGCCTCGATGCCCACCTTGCCGTGCGCGCCCACCTTGAGGTTTAGGCTTTTTCGGCTTCTTGGCTTTAAATGGGCGCGTGTCTAAACGCGTGACGGGCACATCATGCACTGGCTCAAAGCCATCAACTAATTCGCGATCTAACAAGCGCTTAATTAAGCGTTCGATATCGGATAACTGCTGAATTTCATCTGCGCTCACTAAAGAAACCGCATGGCCAGTGCTGCCTGCGCGCCCTGTACGGCCGATACGATGCACATAATCTTCTGGCACATTAGGTAAATCAAAATTCACCACTTGTGGAAGTTGGTCTATATCAATACCGCGCGCGGCGATATCGGTGGCGACCAACACCTGAACTTTACCGCTTTTAAATTCCGCTAAAGCACGCGTACGCGCACCCTGACTTTTATTGCCGTGAATGGCAGCGGCCTTAATATTCTTTTGCTCTAGTTTCTGAGCGATGCGGTTCGCGCCATGTTTGGTGCGCGAAAAAACCAACACTTGTGGCCATTGCAAAGTATCGATTAAATGGATTAATAAGGCCGTTTTTTTGGCTTTATCCACTGGATGCACTAATTGGTCTACTGATTCAGCCGCTGCATTTCTAGGCGTGACAGATATTTCAACGGGGTTATTAACAATGGTTTTCGCTAACTTGCGGATATCATCCGAAAATGTCGCTGAAAACATTAAATTCTGGCGCTGTTTAGGCAAGGTGGCGATAATTTTACGAATATCATGGATAAAGCCCATGTCCAGCATTCTATCCGCTTCATCTAACACTAAAATTTCCAACTCAGGAAAACGCACCGCCTTTTGGTTGTATAAATCTAATAAACGCCCAGGCGTTGCCACCAGAATATCAACGCCCTTGCGCAGCTTCATCATCTGCGGATTGATGCCCACGCCGCCAAACACCACCGCTGTTTTAAGCGTCATGTGCTTACCATAGGTGTAAACGCTTTCAGCAATTTGAGCCGCTAATTCACGCGTTGGGGTTAAAATTAACACCCGTGCTTGGTTAGCCTTAGCAGGCTCACCTTCCGCCAATAATTCTAAAATCGGCAAAACAAATGCCGCTGTTTTACCCGTGCCCGTTTGCGCCGCTGCCATCACATCTTTGCCTTCTAAGACAGCAGGAATTCCCTTTGCCTGAATAGGAGAAGGTTCGGTGTAACCTTTTGAAGTAACGGCTTTTAGAATCTTAACGGATAAGCCTAGGGAATCAAATGTCGTCATGCTGAATTCGGAAGTGGTTTAGTAGAGGCTGGGTTTATCGGCCCAACAAATGAGCCATGTAACGTGTGCCAAGCGGCGCGCGGAGACTACCGCATATAAGGGTAGGATGCTATTTATATTTAAGTAAATGCTAATAAAGTTAAATAGGCAGGCTATACGTTTAAGAATGGTTCATCTTCATGATGCGTTGCTTGTCTCTATCCCATTCTTTGCGTTTAATGCTTTCGCGTTTGTCGTGTAGTTTTTTGCCTTTGCCTAAGGCAATTTTGCATTTCACCTTGCCGCGCTTCCAAAACAAGCTTAAGGGCACCATCGTAAAGCCTTTTTGATCGACTGCTGACAGTAACTTCAGAATTTCATGTTTATTGAGTAATAACTTACGATTGCGCGTGGGCTCGGCCACTACATGGGTTGAGGCCTGCGTTAGGGGCGAGAAATGCGCGCCATGTAAAAACAATTCACCGTTTTTATGAATGACATAGCCTTCTT
>JAZGFQ010000160.1:0-8909 GCA_036479635.1 Arenicellales bacterium | reverse complement strand
AGTCTTTGCTTTGCAATGGTCTAAGGAAATAAAAAGCGTCCAACGCAGAGACAAATAATTTAACACACACAATACATAAACAGAAAAATAGCAATGCATGCAGAGCGGAATAAAAGATTTTTTCGCTTGGCTTGTTTTGTAGTTTACTTGGAAATAAAAATAACCGTAACCCCATCAAAATAAGTAATAAAATAGCAGGGTTTTTATGATTTCGCAATCCTATCACTATATTGCCAACGTGCAGTTGCTGCCCCCCTGTTATCGTAATCCATGCCAACAGAACCAACAGTGATAACAGCAAAACATTCAGAATAACTCTAACCATTTCTACACCCCTACTCAAGAATCACACCAATGAATACAACACCACGCCCGTCGCAACCGATACATTCAAACTAGAGGCCTCACCACGCATCGGAATCGACACCAAAGTATCGCAATTTTCCATGGTAAGTTTGCGCATGCCTTTGCCTTCTGCGCCTAACACGCACGCAATGGGGCGGCTTAACTTCGCGGCTTGTAAGCTTTGATCAGCTTGATCCGATAAGCCCGTAATCCATACGCCACGCTGCTGAATCTCTTTCATACAGCGCGCAAGGTTCGTCACATAAAACACATTCACCGCTTCGGCCGCACCGCTGGCCACGCGGCGTACGGTTTCGTTGATCGGGCAAGCGCCATCTTTGGGCAACACGACCGCATCCACACCCGCGCCATCGGCAGTTCTTAAGCAGGCGCCTAGGTTATGTGGGTCAGTGATTTGATCTAAAATTAGAATCAACGGTGCGTGATTCAAGTTTTCCAATAAGGCATATAAAGCCTTCTCAGTTTTTTGTTCAGCCGCTTTGCATTTCAACACCACACCTTGATGATTACCTTCACCGATCATATTCGCTAAAGCGCGTTTGTTCACGGCTTGCGGCACAATCCCCAGCCCGTTTAGGCCATCAATAATATGCGCCATGCGTGCATCATGCCGCTTCTCATCAACAAATGCTTCTATGATGCTATCGGCAGCGCGCGTAATCCGTGAATCTACGCTGTGCAGCCCATAAACCCACTCTGTTTGTTGCCCTGTTGGCTTACGCCCTTGATCAAACTGGCTGCGCTTTGCCATATTTATTTAAGAATTTTCTTTTTAGCTCTAGCCCAAATACTTTCTTTTTTCTTGGGCTTGGCGTCTGAAACCTTCGCTTTGGGCTCGGCTCGCTTGGGCTTGCCTTGATGCGCCTTAGGTTTTTTAGCCTTGGGTTTGCTGGCCTTAGGTTTGTTGGCATGGGGTTTTTTCGGCTTCGCTTTTTCGAATTTAGGCTTTTGATGGCCTTTGCCCTTACCCTTAAAAGGTTTCTTACCTTTACGAGGCGCACCGCCCTTATCCCCGCTCACCTTCACCTCTTTACCGTTCGCGCTGATCAATTCAAAATCAATCTTGCCTGTGTCGATGTCTGCACGCAGCACTTTCACCCGTACTGGATCACCTAATCTAAATTTCAGCCCCGTGCGCTCACCTGTCATCAGAAAATGCTTCGGGTCATATTGGAAATAATCATTGCCGAGCATGGTGACATGCACCAAGCCATCAACGAAAAATTCTTGTAACTCGACAAAGATACCAAACTCTTGAACGCCGCTAATGCGTCCGTCAAATTCATCGCCGATATAAGCCTGCATAAACTCTGCTTTTAACCACTGCGAGACATCACGCGAAGCTTCATCCGCGCGCCGCGCAGTAGAAGAAGCGTGCTCGCCTATCGCAGGCAAACTCTCGCCTTTAGGGCCGATAAAATCAGAGCCTTCAGCGCCCACAATTTGGCGAATTAAGCGGTGTACGACTAAATCGGTATAGCGGCGAATCGGCGAGGTGAAATGGGTGTATTGATCATAATTCAGCGCGAAATGCCCGACTGGGTCTGCGCTATACACTGCTTGTTTTAAGCTGCGCAACAGCACAATTTGAATCAACGGTGCTAAATCAGGCTGATCATCCAAGGCATCTAACACATCGGCGTAATGCTCAGCCGTTGGCTCATCGCCCCCACCGAGCTTTAAACCAAAGCCACTTAGAAAAGCGCGCAAATCGGTTAAACGCTCCTCATCAGGGCCTTCATGGACACGATAAATGCCGCCCTTCTTAGATTTACTTTCAATGAATTTAGCCGCACACACGTTTGCTGCCAGCATACATTCTTCAATAATTCGGTGCGCATCATTGCGCTCACGGCGCGAGACTTTTTCAATTTTTTGTTGATCATTAAAGGTAAACAAAGGCTCAGGGAAATCGAAATCAATGGTGCGGCGTTTCTTGCGCTGCGCCACCAAAGCTTTATAAAATTCATATAAATTATCGAGATCCGCGCATAAATCTCCACGTTTCTTACGCAACTTAGCATCTTTATCCACCACAATCTCAGCCATTTCATCATAGGTTAAACGCCCATGAGAGAACATCACCGCAGGATAAAATGTGTAGGAAGTTAACTCACCGTCTAATGCAAACTGCATATCACAGACCATGCAGTTTCGGTCTTCATCAGGGTTCAGCGAACAAATGCCGTTGGATAATGCCTCTGGTAGCATCGGAATCACCCGATTCGGGAAATAGACTGACGTGCCGCGCGAATAAGCTTCTTCATCTAAAGCACTGTTAGGCTGCACATAATAGCTCACGTCTGCAATGGCCACGATCAAGCGCCAGCCGTTGGCGGTTGTCTCAGCATAGACGGCATCATCAAAATCACGTGCATCCGCGCCGTCAATGGTCACTAACGGCAAGCTGCGGATATCTTTGCGCGCTGGGTCAGTTTCAGTCGCGTAATTCACTTTACTCAACACGCCTTTCATCTCTTGTAACTGCGCATCAATTTCTTTATTCCAACGATGCGGCAATTCGTATTTACGAATCGCGATATCAGTCTCCATGCCAGGCTCCATATGCTTGCCTAACACTTCAAAAATCTCACCCACCACATGCCCATGTTCAATCGGGTGCTGAGTGATTTTAAGCGCAACGACATCACCAGAGGTTGCGCCAGCGGTTTTATCCGCATTGATCACGATCTCGCGGCCATAGCGCGCGTCGTCTGCATCGACAAAATGTACGCCGCCTTCTTCGAAGTAATGCCCTAAAATCTCGCGGTCTAGATCGACCACTGCCTCAACAATCTTACCTTCTTTGCGGCCACGGCTGTCAATACGGCTGGTCACTGCCAGCACTTTATCGTTATGCAATACGCGGCGCATTTGGTTCGGGTGCAGATATAAATCTTCCGAGCCATCATCAGGCACTACAAAGCCAAAACCCTTGGCGTGGCCTAGCACGGTGCCAACGACTAAATTCATTTTAGACGGCAAGGAATAACGTTTTTTGCGATCTTGATGCAGCATCGCCCGCCCGACCATACGATCTAAGCGGTCGTAATACGCCGCTTTTTCATCTTTCTTTTTCAAGCCGAAGTGCGCGCAAATCTCATCGAAGCTCACCGGCCGCGCGCTGTCCATGAGATAAGTGACTGTTAATGAACGCGATGGCACCGAAATGCCCGAGTCATCATTCACCTTACGAAAACCTTTTTTCTGATTCGCCACTGCTTATGCCTTTTGTGTTTGTTTTTTCATAGCGTGAATTATATCGCCAAAGCACTGTAAAGCCTTAAATTTTATGTGTTTTTATTGCGGTTAAAAGCAAGGCATAATCTAGGCCTACCCTATTCAATTTCTAAGCCATGCCTGATTCACACACCCATTTGAAATCTTTTCTAAACACCCACCCATTGGATGCTGCCGATTCGCTATTTGATCTATCTGATTTAGGCGTCGTTATTTGCAGCGGTGCGGACGCACATGATTTCTTGCAAAACCAATTAAGCAATGATTTAAGTTTAATGAAACAACATCAATTAAGCGCGTATTGCAGCCCTAAGGGACGCATACTGGTTTTATTTCATGTGTTAAAACTAGGCGACGAATATGCCTTAATCGCGCCACAGGCCGTTTTAGATAAAACCCTGCCACGGCTTAAAATGTTTATCATGCGCGCGTCCGTCACGCTCACACAGAGCGAGGATATTCGCTTAATTGGCCTTCATGGTGCTTCCATTCCAAACGAGCCTACGCTATTCAAGCATAGCCATGATGCGCATCGTGCCTTTGCTTTATGCACGGAAAACGTGCTTAAAGAGACCCCGCTAAATAGCTTAAATGATTGGACTGTTTTTGATATTAATCAATTACTTCCACAAGTTTTTTTAGAGAATCATGAAGCGTTAATTCCGCAATCGGTAAACCTAGATATCGTCGATGGCGTGAACTTCAAGAAAGGCTGTTATCCTGGGCAAGAAATTATTGCGCGGGTGAAATATCGTGGCAAGCCTAAAACTAGAATGATTAATGTTCAGAGCACTGTGCCAGCTGATATTGGTACGCCTATTTTTATTGATAGCCGTGAAAGTTCAGCGGGTTTAGTGATTAGTGTCGCCGAACAGAATGGCCATTACCTGATGAATATCAGCGTACCGGTCACGCATTTACATGAAGGAAACCTTTGGCTAGATGCAGAGAAGACTAAAGGTTTAGTGCGTTTAGCATTGCCGTATGAAATTACGGTTTGATCTGCTATTCGCAAGCCTATATCAGATCAGCTTAATAATCGTTATGATAGAGAAATAATTTTTTGAGCAACCCATTAGTTCTAACCATTAAATACCACAATACTGAGGACAAAACATGTTTAATCCAATTAATATTCCTTTCGGCTGCGTCATGTTATTTAACGTCGTTGACCTAAAAGAAGGCGTAACGGTCAGTGATGTTGAATTAGTGCTAGGCGAAATGTGCAATGTTGTTAAAAATAATTATGGCGATGACAAAGGTGGATTCATTGGCGGTCAAGTCTATAAAAACTCGGGCTTTGTCTCCGAAGAAGGTACCTTAGGGGATAATGAAACCGATGATAAACGTATCAAACAAAATATGGGCGATCTGGTGATCGTGACATACTGGAACTCATTTGAGCAACATGAAGAATCACATGCAAATGAACTCTTTAATCAACATTTTTCTAAACTTGCGGATTTTTGTGATGCTACTTTTGAGGTAGGGTATGAAATGCTTTGGCAAGGCGTGCCTGAAGATGAGCACGCGTCATAGAATGACTTATGCGCACTGAGGCGCGACCGAGCCGCGATCTACAGATACTTTTAACTGAAAATTCCGCTTTGTGCCAGACCATCGAATACAAACTGCACCGCCAGCGCCGCCAATAAAACACCCATAATGCGGTTGATGACGTTTAAGCCTGTTTTACCTAATAAATTTTGCAAAAAAGTGGATGCCAATAGACTGAGCAAAGAAGCCAATAGAATTGCACCCAAAGCTAATAGCACGGCCAATTGCTGCTCTGCCACACCCTTTGTGTTTGCGTGTAATAACAATACTGCGCCGATCGCGCCTGGCCCTGCAATCAAGGGCGTGGCCAAGGGGAATACCGAAATATCTTCTTTGGCTTCACCGCGCGCCAACGCTTCTTCCTCTTCTTCATCGGTGGTGCTGGTGCCGCCTGAGTGGCGCGCAAACACCATATCAATGCCTAAAATCAATAATAAAATACCGCCTGAGGTGCGCATGGCCGCTAAGGAAATACCTAAGCGATTTAATAAAAACTCACCTAAAAACATAAAGATAAGTAAAATAATTAAGGCAACTACTACACCCTTAACCGCATAAACTCGACGCCGATAAGCCGAGCGTGTAGGCGTTAAACTGGCAAAGATCACCGCCGTGCCAATTGGATCAATCAGGGCGAATAAAGAGGTGAACGCAACAATAAATGTTTCGTTAAATTCTGGGGTAAACATGATTTATCTCTTAACGCCTGCGTCGTGAACGCTTGCCTTCTGCGCGCGTATGGGTGGTGCGTGCTGTGAAATATTTTCCGCCCTTCTTGCGCTCAGCTTCAACTTCTTTGTGTGATGCCGATGGCACTAAGGCATTAGGGCCGCGCCCAATTAAATCATGACGCCCCATTTTCTTTAAGGCTTCACGTAATATGGGCCAATTGCGTGGATCATGGTAGCGCAAAAAAGCTTTATGCAAGCGCCGCTGATTCAAGCCTTTTGGTGAAACCACTTCTTCAGAATCTTCACGCACACGGCTTAAAGGGTTCTTGCCCGTGTGATACATCGCGCTCGCCACCGCCATCGGCGTCGGTAAAAAGGCTTGTACTTGATCGGGGCGAAATTTATTCTTTTTCAGCCATAGGGCTAAATTAAGCATGTCGTTATCCGTTGTACCTGGGTGCGCGGCAATGAAATACGGAATCAAATATTGCTCCTTACCGGCTTGTTTTGAATAGCGTTCAAATAATTCTTTGAAGCGATCATAAGTGCCAATGCCAGGCTTCATCATTTTAGATAAAGGCCCATTTTCGGTGTGTTCAGGGGCGATTTTCAAATAACCACCGACATGATGCGTGACCAACTCTTTGACATATTCAGGTGATTCAATCGCAAGGTCATAGCGAAGCCCAGAGGCGACCACTACTTTTTTAACGCCCTTCACCTTACGCACGCGACGATATAAATCTATCAAGGGTTGATGATTGGTGCCCAAGTTCTTGCAAATTTTAGGGTGCACGCACGACAACCTTCGGCAGGATTCTTCAATGGTTTTATCTTTGCATAGCAAGCGATACATATTCGCAGTTGGCCCACCCAAATCAGAAATAAAACCTGTGAATTCAGGCACTTCATCGCGTATTGTTTCAACTTCCTTGATAATGGAATCTTCTGATCTACTTTGAATGATGCGCCCTTCATGCTCAGTAATTGAGCAAAATGTACAGCCGCCAAAGCAACCGCGCATGATATTGATCGAAAAGCGAATCATCTCCCACGCAGGGTTTTTCGCCTTGCCATAAACAGGGTGTGGGCGGCGGGTATAAGGGAAGGCGAATAATGGGTCAAATTCGCTGGTTTCCAGCGGAATCGGTGGCGGGTTCAGCCAAACATCGCGGTTGCCATGGCGCTGCACTAAGGCGCGCGCATTGCCTGGGTTGGTTTCTAAGTGAAACACCCGTGAGGTGTGTGCGTAAAGCACTTTATCACCTTTCACTTGTTCATAAGACGGCAACCGAATGAAGGTTTTTTCGCGCTCAGGCGAATTGGGTAACATCGGAATATCAACCCTTAAGCCTTCAGAAGCCTCATTATTATCAGCAGGTCGATCTTCGCAAGCAGGCTTGGCTTGGTAAGGATCAGGCTCCGCCTGAATTTTCCCGGGCTTATCAACATCCGTGGAATCTATAAAAGACCAATCCGCTGGCAGCTCACTGCGCATGACAGCAGTGCCGCGTATATCATTGATTTGGCTTATTTTTTCGCCTGCCGCTAAACGGTGCGCCAGCTCAACTACCGCGCGCTCAGCGTTACCATAAAGCAGAATATCAGCTTTAGAATCAGGCAAAATGGAGCGGCGCACTTTATCTGACCAATAATCGTAATGCGCGATGCGGCGCAAACTCGCCTCAATGCCGCCAATCACAATCGGCACACCTTTAAAAGCTTCGCGCGCACGCTGGGCATACACCAACACCGAGCGGTCTGGGCGTTTGCCGCCCTCGCCATCAGGCGTGTAAGCATCATCCGAGCGCACTTTACGATCAGACGTATAACGGTTCACCATCGAATCCATATTACCCGCGGTGATGCCGAAAAATAAATTAGGCTTGCCTAACACCTTAAACGCATCAGCAGATTCCCAAACCGGCTGGGAGATAATCCCTACGCGAAAACCCTGAGATTCCAACAAGCGCCCAATTAAGGCCATGCCAAAACTGGGGTGATCAACATAAGCATCACCCGTGACGATAATGATATCGCAGCTATCCCAACCCAAATCATCCATCTCCGCACGCGACATCGGCAGCACCGCAGCCGTGCCGAAGCGCTTCGCCCAAAATGGCCGATACGAGAATAATGGTTTAAGTTTTTGTGTAATGCCCATGGTGCGATTATAAACTGAATTAGCGCATACTAATACGCTAGTAAATCATGCTGGACTTATCGAATGCCGCTAGCGAGTACCCGCTATCGAATACCAAGGGTTTTATGCGTTTGCTGGCTTAATTTCCATATTGGGTTTTCTAAGCAATAATCTAAACAAGCTTGCTTGTTCTCATCCAATGCACCGCTTAAAGGAGCCAAAGGCTGCAAATAAAAATGATCAAAGGCCAAACCAACAAATTGGTTTGGCTCGACCCCTGCCTGCGGATACACCAGCTTCAATTCATTGCCCACGGTTTGTACCAAGGTAGTTTGCCCTTTAGGGCTCACGCACAGCCAATCAATATTATCAGGCGCAGCGAGCGTGCCATTGGTTTCCACAGCCACTTCAAAGCCGTGTTCATGCATGGCATCAATTAAAGCTGAATCGAGTTGCAATAAAGGTTCACCGCCCGTAAACACCACATAAGGCTTGCCCAAACTGCTTGAGCTATGTGGCCAATAGCCATTGAGCGCATCAGCCAACGCTTGAGCGGTTTTAAACTTACCACCGCCAAGCCCATCTGCGCCTACAAATTCCGTATCGCAAAAATTGCACTCGGCGGCGGCGCGGTGCTTTTCCTCGCCCGACCACAAATTACAGCCTGCAAAACGGCAGAACACCGCTGGCCGCCCAGTCTGCGCGCCCTCGCCTTGCAAGGAGTAGAAGGTTTCTTTTACGGTGTAAGTCATGGGGGCAATATGGGGCTGGATTCATTGAAGGCAAGTTTTGAGCTTAACGCGTCTTAACGCTGAATACGACGGGATGTAGTGTCTATAGCACCGAATGCTTTTTTAATTGACGGATTAAAAAAGATTTACCTTTAGCGATGTCTATCTCCATAAAAGACCATTGATTATGCTAAAGTAACC
>JAZGFQ010000159.1:0-8605 GCA_036479635.1 Arenicellales bacterium | reverse complement strand
CCACCAATGCACCTAACACACCAAAACGAACCTCTTTCACTAGCATCCAAAATGCCTGCAAAGGGCTGGCACCAATCGTGCGCGCGGTTTCCCATGCGCGCAGATCAATCGATTGAAATGCTGCATGGCTCATCGCCACCAAAATAGGGAAACATAAGGCAATTTGCCCTAATACCATCGCCGTTTGCGTAAATAATAACTTCCATTCGCCCAGCGCCCCTTGCCTAGAAAGCACGATATATAAGGTTAGGCCCACCACCACCGCTGGCATCGCTAGCAAGGCATTGAACATTGAAATCAAAATTCTACGCCCAGGGAAGCGGGCATACGCTAATAAAAATCCGCAGACAATCGCAGGCACTGCCGCAATGGCAATGGCCGTTGTTGAGACTTTAAATGAGATTGAAATAATCTCCCAAAGTGCGGCATCTCCTTTGAACAATAATTGTATGGCCTCAGCAAAAGGAGAATCTAGAACAGTCATGTTTTAACGATGCAGAGCGAGGCGATATAGACAATAGGTTTCGTCAAACTTAACCAGCGCGCCGAACTTTCAGCGCCTTGGTCACCATGCGTTTCTTCGGCGCGTAAATATGTTCGGCTAATATTTTAGAAAAGGCTGAGCGGAATTTTCCTTGTTGGCCGCTGCCCGGGAACGGCACCATCGCGCCATCGTTCACCACATTAAAACCTTCACCTAACAAAGGCCCTTCGAGCAAATCACAAACATTCTTTTTAATTAAAATAATCGGCGTTTGTTTAGCTTGCTTAAACGTATTCAGCTCTTTCATTAAAGCTGGCAACGATTTAACTAAGGCTTGGTTTTTTGCCTTAGGTTTTAGATCATATAAAGGCGTGTAAGTTGCATCGAGCAAAACAATGCCCCATTGCTGCATTGCACGCAAACCATCTGCCTTATTTTTCGGCACGACGCCGAACAGTTGAATCAATAACTCCATAAACAATGATTCACGGCGACTGCCTTTGGCTTTATAAATATAGTCACCATCGGCTGGTGGCGATTCTGCAATCACAATTAGTCTTGGCGTATCAGGCGCCCATTGTTTGCGTAATTTTTTGTAATAAGCTTTGTTATGCATCTCTTTTCCTCGCCAGCAACGTTTTATGCATTATAGCCTTCGAAATTGTGTTGTCATAGATTTTTTAGCCCCCTGAACCGCCCTTTTCGGTCGCTTGTTTTTGTTATACTGCTTTATTCAATTAATTTTAACGAGAATAAAATGGCTACTTACAAATGTGACTTATGCGGCATGAGCGTTAACGCAACGTGCGGAGAATGCGATGCACCCCTTAAAAATGCTGACCTGAAACTAGACGATGGCACGGTAGTTCAAGTATCTGAATGCCCAAACGGCCACGGAAAGATTAAATCACCGTTATGTTGTGGCCAAGATATGGCCTGCACCGCTGGCTAAGGTTTACGTTACCGTAAGCCAAAAAAAAGATCGCCGAGGCGATCTTTTTTATTGCGTTGTTGAGGCGCGCCTTACTTAATAAACAACATTTCTTGGTAAGTTGGCAGTGGCCACATATCATCCGCCACTTGGCCTTCAAGCGCATCGGCAAAACCACGCACTTCATCCATCGCACTGCGAATATCATTCGCACAAAACTGCATATGCTCTTCTTCTGATTTAAAGCCTTCTTTCGCCATTGCCTTTTCAAGCTTAGCCGATGCTTTCATCATCCCATCAATGTTTGATGCCAAACTACTCGCTAAGGTTTTATCAAAATCCAATCCCATTTCAGCTGCTGATGAAGCCGTCATCGCTAAATCTGAAAGATAGCGCGTGGCTACTGGGTAAATAGTGGTAGTCGCCATGTTTTGCATCAGCTTAGCTTCCACTTCAATCGATAAAATATATTGCTCAGCATAGACTTCGAAACGGCTTTCAAGCTCTGTCTCGGACAAAACACCTGTGCTCTTAAACAAGGCTTTGATGTCTTCATCTTTAAAGTATGGTAAGGCATCCGCTGTGGTGGGTAAGTTCTTTAAGCCGCGTTCTTCAACCGCTGCCTTATGCCATTCAGAAGAATAGCCGTCACCGCCGAACACGGCATTACCGTGTTCTTTCATGAGCTTCTTAAGCACTTTAATGACGCCTTCGCGAATCGCTGCATTGCTTTTACCGTCAATCGCAGATTCTAACTCGTCTGCCATCCAATCTAATGAATCCGCCAACATAGTGTTCATAGCAATTAATGGGCCAGCGACCGATTGATCAGAACCGACCGCACGGAATTCAAAACGGTTACCCGTGAAGGCAAACGGTGAGGTTCGGTTACGATCGCCCGCATCTTTTGCAAATGGCAAGATTTGTGACAAACCTAAATCCATAATACCGCCCGCATCAGAGCCATCAATCTTGCCATCCTTGATTTGCTCAAAGATATTTTCAATTTGCGAACCTAGATAAACCGATAAAATAGCTGGAGGCGCTTCATTCGCACCTAGACGGTGATCATTGCCCGCAGAGGCGATGACCGCGCGTAATAATGGGCCATATTTATGCACGCCGCGAATCACTGCGCCACAAAATACTAAGAAATTTAAGTTGTCATGCGGCGTGCTGCCTGGATCTAGCAAATTGCCCTGCGTTGAGTTACCCACTGACCAATTCACGTGCTTACCTGAGCCGTTAATGCCTGCAAATGGTTTCTCATGCATCAAGCAAATAAAGCCGTGTTTTCTAGCGGTAATCTTGAAAATCGTCATCAATAACTGCTGATGATCTGCCGCCACATTCGCCGCTTCATAATAAGGTGCAATTTCAAATTGACCTGGCGCGACTTCATTATGACGCGTTTTAGCTGGGATACCTAAGCGATAAAGGCGCTCTTCGCACTCTTGCATAAAAGCCTGAACGCGCGTTGGAATAGCACCGAAATAGTGATCATCAAACTCTTGGCCTTTCGCTGACGCTGCACCGAATAAGGTGCGGCCTGCTAAGATTAAATCTGGGCGTAGGTTAGCAAAGTTGCTATCGACCAAGAAATATTCTTGCTCTGCGCCACAGCTAGAATTTAAGGTGGCGACATTCTTCTCGCCCATCAGCTTTAATACTTTTTGCGCTGATGTATTCATCGCCGCATTAGAGCGTAATAAAGGGACTTTCTTATCTAAAGACTCGCCCGTCCATGAGATGAAAATTGAAGGTATGCATAGCGTTGCACCGTTATCAGTGTGCATGATATACGCTGGGCTAGTTGGATCCCATACCGTATATCCTCGCGCAGCGTTAGTCACACGAATACTGCCATTTGGGAAAGATGAACCATCAGGCTCGCCTTTAATTAACAAGCTGCCCGTGAATTCTGTAATCGCTTTGCCGCTAGCATCCGAGACTATAAAGCCATCGTGCTTTTCAGCCGATGCGCCCGTCATAGGGTAAAAAATATGAGAGAAATAATTAGCGCCTTTAGACATCGCCCAATCTTTCATGGCTGCCGCCACGACATCCGCCGTGCTTTCATCTAAAGCTGTGCCCGTTTCAACGGCGCTTTTCATGGCTTTATAGGCTTTCTTTGATAAAGATTCTTCCATCTTCGTCAAGGTAAAGACATCAGTTGCCCAAATCTTATCGAGAGATTTTGGCTTTTTAAGCATCATGGGCTCAGCATTGGTTATCTGAAAAATTGCTTGCGCGCGAGATTCGTTTCCACTCATTTTAGACTCCTAAATCTTGTAACTGTTTAGATTAAAAAAGCCGCATTAAATGCGACAACTTAAATATTTGTTTGTCTCACCACGCCATTGCTTGGCAGAGTGCGACAAGATAAGAGGATAATACAGGAATGACCCTCTGTTTTCTGCGCCTATGCCCCAAAATTGCATAAGTGGTGCCTATACTCGCGTTTATCCGCCTGCATTGCACTACTATGGTGCAATGACGACACTGTATTTTCAATCTAAACAATCTTTAAACGGAACTTCTCGCCACTGAAACCCTCTTATATCATTCAATGCTTACCGAACTATCATCGTGAAAAAAACCATTAACCGAAGATCATTCATTCAAAACACCCTGCTTAAGGGCAGTGCCACAATGGCAGGCTTAAGTGCCTTTAGCGCTCAAAACACTTTAGCCGCATCCAACCCAAATTATGGCATCACAGGGCAGATGGCGCCTGAGTTAGATGTACCTTATTGGATTGATGCTGAGGGCAATGACACTCAGTTTAAACTGGCCGACCAACGCGGAAAATTTGTGTTTATGAAGTGTTGGCAAGCATGGTGCCCAGGCTGTCATAGCCGTGGGTTTCCAACGCTACAAAAAGTAACCGAAGCCTTTATAGATGAACCCAAAGTATTAACGCTCGGCATTCAAACCACGTTTGAGGGTTTTTCAACTAATTCTAAAAACCGCGTGCGCGAGATGCAGCTACGTTATGACTTACCCATTCTAATGGGTCATGATACCGGCAAAGGTAAGCGCCACGAACGCCCCACCACCATGCTCAATTACCGAACCGGCGGCACGCCTTGGCTGATTTTAGTTGCGCCTGATGGCAAGGTTATTTTTGATGATTATCATATCAATACTGAAAACGCGATTGCGTTTCTACGCACTGAAGTGGCAAAACTAGCTTAAACTTTATTTTGCCTATTTCCTTTGTTTCGCTTGTTTATTGAAACATTGCACTCAATGCGTCGACCCGCTGATTATTTTTACCCAAATCACTGTGCCCGACCCGCGAGGCTGAGCGCACATGGATCTGCTTTAGTTCAGCATCCAGCCTAAGTTCCAAATCATCCACAAACCCAAACACGCGCGAAGTGAAGTTTGCGGCTAAATAATCAGGCGTTTGCTGATTCACTTCACCGCCCAATTCGGTAATTTTTGCGCTGACCTGCGCCCAGATTTCAATGGGCGTATTCCCTTTTAAAGGTATCGGTGATATCCATCTTTCATCTCCTTGAGCGCCTAACTGCTCACTACAAACACAATTTGGTTTATCTCCACATTGGGCTAAATAGCCCGCCTTCAGGCCCAGTGGGTGACCGTTTTTCGATTGCACGCCCAGCATATAAAAAAACAGCACAAACAAGGCGATTAACACAGCGATAATAATGAGCATGATTCTCATACGATTTGTTTTCTACTCGTTTTAAAAATCATATAGTAACATCATCGGCTCTAGCAAAACGACTCTACTGAAACACATTGAAATTATGAGCATACCCAACGGAAAATACACACATTATAAAGGCCAGCAATATGAAGTCATCGGCGTGGGAAAGCACAGCGAAACTGAAGAAGCGCTGGTAATCTATCGCGCACTTTATGGCGAACGTGGACTATGGTTGCGCCCGCTGGCGATGTTTACTGAAAACATTGAACTGGATGGAAAAACCGTGCCTAGGTTTAAATATACAAGCGCTTAAAAATTCACCATGATTATTTTATTCAACCATTTAGTTGACTATTCAAGTGTGCCGCATTATATTCTACTTCATGGTTGAATATAGCAACGAAGAAAACTTATCCGAATTACTCAAAGCCATGAGTGATGTGACACGGCGCGCCTTATTAACGCAGATTTGCCAGCAAGGGCCTAGCCGCGTAACGGATCTAGCGCGTGATTACGATATGTCTCTCAATGCTATCTCCAAGCATATTAAAACACTTGAACAAGCTGGTTTAGTCCAGCGTAAAACCCTTGGTCGCAGCCATTGGATTGAAGCCGATTTAGATAAAATTGCTTTAGTTGAAGCTTGGTTCAAGTCACTTAAATCTATCTGGGCATTGCGCCTAGAAGCACTAGATGAACTTTTAAATGAAGGCGATAACAATGAATGAACTAAGCGTAAATATCCAACACACCCTCCACGCACCGATCGAAACCGTATTCGATGCTTGGCTCAACCCTGAATTATTATCACAGTTTATTTTACCGATGTCTGGCATGGCACACCCTAAGGTTGAAATCGAGGCTAAGCAAGGTGGTAAATTCACCATTATCATGCAAGTAGGCGATCAAAAAATCCCACATACTGGCGAATATATTGAGGTTGATCGACCGAATAAATTGGTGTTTACGTGGGTATCACCCGCCACCTCAGATGACAGCACGGTAACACTAAACTTTAAAGCCATGTCTTCTAACACCACAGAAATACACTTAAGCCATGTTACTTTTCCAGACGAACAAAGCCGATCCAGCCATGAAGGCGGCTGGAGCAATATTTTATCTAGCTTGGCTAAATTAATCTCTGAATAAGCTATGCCCAAAGCCTGTTAATATCCGCCCACGTTTATAACTACTCTTTTATCCATGAAAATCTTGGCGCGCAAACTGAATCGTGATACCACCGAAGCGAATCTTCGAAGTTTATTTGAGGATCACGGTACAGTACAAGCCTGTGATTTAGTCATAGACAAAGAAACCGAGACATCGAAAGGCTTTGCTTTTATTGAAATGGAAGACGAAACTGAAGCCGAAGCTGCGATTCTTGCACTCAATTCCACTGAGCTTGATGGCGAAATTATCCGCGTCAAAGCTTCAGAGAAAACCACCCCAACGCCCAAAAAAGTGCTTTCGCCTGATGATCAGCAGCGCAAAGAAACCGCTGAGAGCGTTTGGGGGAAAAAGAAATAGCCGCTCAAAAGTAAGCCCAGCCCTGCGAACGGCGCTAAGGGCGATACTTCTCAATGACTGAACACGCCAAGAGAAACTCTGTCACTGCGAACGAAGTGCGGCAGTCCAAGGGCGATACTCAAGGGCGACACTTCGCTAAGACCGAAGGTTCACCAAGGTCGAAGACTCGTTACGAAACTTAAGCTACGTCAACGAATCTTCTTAGCCAATACGCCCGTAGTTTGCCGCGTCACTGCGTTCCTCGCAAAGACGACTACATAGTATTACCTACTTCGAATCCGCATCCCTAACCGGCCACTGGAACGGCGCTTCGTCATCAGAACCTGGGCGGTGCTTTTGCTGTAAGCCCTGTAAGAAATTTCGTAAAAACTGATCTTTGCATTCTCGATAATGTTTATGCCCTGGTTTACGAAAAAACGCACTCAGTTCATGCTTACTAAGTTTGGTGGTATCGCTATTCATGATTTCCAGTACATCATCTGCTTTTAAATTCAGCGCAATCTTAAGTTTATTAAAAACAATATTATTATTAAGTTTCTTTTCTGGTGGCCGCTGCTCGCCTTCTTTTTTACCGCGTTTCTCACTAATGAAGCCATCTAAAAAGATTGCCATGCGGCCATCATTACAATTTTTGTAATCTTCGTCTTCCTCGCGCTTTAACCAATTACTGATTTCTGCACGTGTTGCTTTTGAATCATCCGTGCGAAATAACGCCATCATTTTAGTATCGTTAAAATCAAAAATGTAGCGTAGGCGGCGTAAAATGTCGTTATTGGTCATTGAGGAATATAATTAAGATAACTAAGCTGATATTAAGCTTTCATCACGTTCAGCGCTAGTCGTTCTATGCTAAGATTAATCATCATTGTTAATCTTACACACTCAGCCTCATGCCCTCATCGAACATAAACCCACCTATAAAAGCACCTAAGCTATTATGGGCGATCGGCATTATCAGCCTGCTTTGGAATGCCATGAGTGCGATGGATTATGTGATGACTCAAACTAAACATGAGGCCTACATGAGCCAATTTTCGCCTGAACAACTTGCGTTCTTTTATTCTTTTCCATCTTGGGCTGTGGCCAGCTGGGCGATTGCGGTTTGGGGCGGCGTGCTGGGGTCTATTTTATTGCTCTTTAGAAAACGCCAAGCGCTTTGGGCCTTTTTAATTTCGCTCGTTGCTATGGTCATTACTGCCTTTCAAAACTATGTTTTATCGAATGGGCTGGAAGTGATTAAAGAACCCGTTTTGTTAGCCTTTACTGCTGTTATTTTCATCATCGCGCTGGGCTTGGTGCTATATGCAAAAGCCATGCATCGTAATGGCCTGCTAAAATAATATTTAACTCCATGACAAAACTGTGCCAACTATTAACTTTATTTAGCCTTTTTATAATGAGTTTTCTCGCCGTATCCAGCAGCCATGCTGAGATGACGATACAGCAGCATAATAATACCGCCTCAGGCCTAGCAGGTTGGATAATGCAAAATGGACACATTGAAATTCAACTCAACCCTTTAAGCCAAACTCAAGCCAAAGCGTTCTATTTAGGCCGTGGGTTCTCCGAAGAGGTTGCCTTGCAGATTGCCAACAGCTGCGTCTATCAAACCGTGGTTAAGAATATTTCTGCTGACGATGAGTCCGTCTCAGTTTCAGTTAACTTAGCGGATTGGAAACACATTAACGACACTCAAGAGACTAACCTCCCCGCTAAGCAAACATGGCTGGATAAATGGGCCGCCTTAGGCGCAAGTAACACCGCTTTATTAGCGTTCAAATGGGCCACATTTCCCTCACAGCAAATTTTTAAGCTTGCAAGTGATTACGGCTGGGGCATGATTTTGTTCGGCCCAGATTCAAACGAAAACTCAGACGAAGGTTTTGATCTCATGGTTCGCTGGCAAGAAAACGATACCGCCATGCAGCAAAGCATACGCGGCCTAAATTGCCCTCAATAACAAACACTATAACCAAACTTAATT
>JAZGFQ010000158.1:0-3047 GCA_036479635.1 Arenicellales bacterium | reverse complement strand
TTGATTTGTCAAAGAAATCAAATTGATCTTCTAACAGCTCTCCAAAAACTTAAGGAATAGTGTTGATAAAAATAATTTTTTATCACCGTGATTAAGAACATCAGCACTGACATACCAATTATTGGATGCATGGAAAATTTTTAAAAAGAATGGTGCCCGGGGCCGGAATCGAACCGGCACGGTGTTGCCACCGAGGGATTTTAAGTCCCTTGCGTCTACCAATTTCGCCACCCGGGCATACATAGGATGGACTTACTGTGTTACTCCCTAAATAACTCACTCAAAGCAGTACTCCGTACTACCGTCTACCACAACGCCACCCGGGCATACATAGCGCTTCTCGCAATGACAAGTAACGTTATTTTCTAACTAAAATGGAGGCTGAACCCGGAATCGAACCGGGGTTAACGGCTTTGCAGGCCGCTGCATAACCACTCTGCCATCCAGCCAATTACGTTTTAAACACCTCTGTTCTGTTTGTGCCAATAAAACAGATAAAAAAAACCCAGCCCTCTTTATGTGAGCGGCTGGGCTTTTGCTCTCTATGAGAGGAATCTGGAGCGGGAAACGAGATTCGAACTCGCGACCCCGACCTTGGCAAGGTCGTGCTCTACCAGCTGAGCTATTCCCGCTAACAGGGGTCGAGATTCTACCCATGGCGAGACACTTGTCAACACAATTTAACGCTATTTAAAATAATTTATTCTGGCTCAAAAGATTTGGCTGCTGCACTCAAATAAACCCACATCGACCATAGCGTCAACGCCACTGCCAAATACAGCAAAGCCTCACCCATTTGAAACGTGGGCAAGCCAAATAAGGGCTTTCCATAGAGCAACAATGAAATGGCGATCAGCTGAAAAGCAGTTTTATATTTGCCCGTGACATCAACAGCAACCTGATTCCGCTTACCCATATCTGCCATCACTTCTCTCAAAGCAGAGATCACGATCTCTCGCCCGATGATGACGGCCACTGAGATAATAAATAAAGTCGCTGAAAAAGCGCGATCCAGCACAATCGCATCAGACACCAATAAGACCAAGGCAGTCGAAACAATGAGCTTATCTGCGACTGGATCTAAAAACGCACCAAACGGCGAACTTAAATTTAATTTCCGCGCAAAATAACCATCTAACCAATCGGTGATGGCGGCAAGCACAAATAAGCCCGTTAATAGTTCTTCACGCCACGCCCAACCGTGGAATAGATACATCACCACCAACACGGGGATAATGGCGATACGAAAAACCGTTAAGCTATTGGGAAGGTTCCAATCCATCAAAGCGCACCCTAAATAATTGAACTGCTATTGTGCCAGCCTTGAGCACATTGGGCTAGTGAAACAAATCATAAATTCTTTGCGCAATTTTAGGGCTGATACCGGGCGCGAGGCATAAATCTTCCACGCCTGCATTTTTTACCGCTTGCAGACCCCCGAAATATTTTAATAAAGCTTGTCGGCGCTTATCGCCCACGCCTTCAATGCCCTGCAAGGGCGAGCTAGTGAGTTTTTTTGCGCGCCTCGCACGATGCCCTGTGATGGCAAACCGATGCGCCTCATCGCGAATTTGTTGAATTAAATGCAAGGCAGGCGAACTGTGCCCCAAACTTAAGATTTTGTTTTGATGCGCTAGGTGTAGTTTTTCTTCGCCTGCCTTACGCTCAGGGCCTTTCGAAACGCCTAATAAAGGCACGTCTGATCTTTGCAATTCAGCCATCACTTCAATGGCCTGGCTTAGTTGGCCCTTACCGCCATCAATCACAATCAGTTCAGGCAATAAGGCGTCTTCCTCAATTAAGCGGGCGTAACGGCGCATTAACACTTGGCGCATGGCGGCGTAATCATCACCTGGCTCGATGCCTTCAATATTAAAGCGCCGATAAGATGATTTATCTGCGCCATTTTTATCAAACACCACGCACGATGCCACGGTACGCTCACCGCCAGTATGGCTGATATCAAAACATTCCATGCGGTTGGGCGCATGATCTAAGCCCAGCACCTCAACCAAGGCGGCATATTGTGCATTTAAGGTGGTGCGCTCGCTTAAATGCTGGCGCAAGCGATCATCCGCATTTATTTGTGCTTGTTTTAACCAGCGCAAGCGATGGCCACGCACGTTAGATTTTAATATAACAGTCGCTTCTGACTGCGCGGCCAAAGCCGTTTCTAATAAGGCCGTTTGTGTGGGCGCTGTGCTCATAATGATTTCAGCCGGCACGGGCTCACCTAAATAATGTTGGCCGATAAAACTTTGCATCAACTCAGTCTCGCTCACCGCCAAGCGGTTCGCTTGAATGAAATCTCGCCCGCCTAAATGTCGCCCGTGGCGTACATGGCTAATATAAAAACAGGCTTTATCGCCTTGCACGCTTAAGGCAATGATATCTGCATCACCCCGTTCTTGGCTGACATATTGCCTTGATTGCACCTGCTTTAAGGCGGCAATGCGGTCTCGTAACTGGGCAGCACTTTCATAATCCAACGCCTCAGAAGCAGCGTCCATTTTATGGACTAGATCACGCATCAATGAGGCATCTTTACCGTCTAAAAAGGCAATGGCTTGGCGCACATCTTCAGCATAATCTTCTGGTGTGATGCGATTCACGCACGGCGCAGAACAGCGTTTTATTTGATACTGCAAACAAGGCCGTGAGCGATGCTTGAACGTGGTTTCCTTGCATTGTCTTAGTTTGAAAATCTGCTCTAAAAAGCTTAAGGTTTCACGTACTGAACCCGAATTAGGAAACGGCCCGAAGTAGCGCCCTTGCTTATTACGGCGGCCGCGATAATAACTCAGCCACGGCGAGCGCGTTTTACTATTTAAACGAATATACGGAAAGCTTTTATCGTCTTTAAGCAACACATTGTAATAAGGCTTATGCTGCTTGATGAGGTTATTCTCCAATAGCAGAGCTTCAACTTCTGTGTGCGTTTGGTGCACTTTAATGCTAACAATCTTGGCCACCAACAACATGGTGCGCGTGGGCATAGCGGTTTTTCTAAAATAACTGCTCACGCGTTTTTTCAGGTTTTTTGCTTT
>JAZGFQ010000157.1:0-27042 GCA_036479635.1 Arenicellales bacterium | reverse complement strand
TAGAAATAAGTGTGTGTTTGAATGTCATGTTTATAGTTTGTTAGAATGTGACGCTGAACTATAAGCGCAGATCAGTTAATGCTGTATGATTCAAATCATACAACTAAAATGAATGCAGTGGTGGCGGGGCGCTGAATTTTGCCACTGGCTTCGAGCTTGCTTAAGGCGCGATATAAGGTTTCATGCGCCAAGCCGAGTTTATAGGCCATATCTTGTAAAGACATCTCTAGTTGCAACTCACCCTTTTCATTTGCTAGTTTGTTTAAGTACGCCAACACGCGTTGCTCCGCAGAACGGATATTTCGAATCTCATGTAAGCCGCGTAAATCTCGGATTTGTTGCGCGAATAAATGCATCGCCGTTTGGCTGGTTTGAGGGCTATTTATAATGGTGTTTAGGGCGCTATCTCGATCAATGCTCAGCACCTTTGAGGGCTGATCTGCCACGGCGCTACAATGATAATTTTCAGAGAAAAAAGAAGCTTCTGCAATCATTTCGCCAGCAGTTGCGACGTGTAAAACAATATTTTCACCCGCCAAAGAATGACGAATCAGTTTTACGCGCCCCTGTTGAATAAGGTGCATATTTTGCACCTGTTCGCCTTGCTTAAATAAGGTATCGGTTTTTTTAAGGCGTAAAGGCTTGGGGTTAAATTTTAAACAAGCAGACCAATCATTCATTAGAATCGCCAAGGTAAGAATAGATTAGACAAATTAAAGGGCTTACCACCCACCTCCGCCACCGCCTCCACCCCCGCCGCCCGCACCACCAGAAAAGCCACCGCTGGAAGATGAACTGGGTGCAGTAGAGGCTGCGGCGACACTGCTGGCTAAACCCGCGCCGAGCGCCGCGCCAAAAGAGGAAGAATTAAAGCGGCCGTAATGCCCGCCTGAATACCAACCTGGGGAATATTCGCTGTGGCGCCCTTGTTGTTCGGCATGTTGTTTAAACACCTCGGTAAATTGCTCGCCCCATTGGTTTTCAACACCGAGTGCAATGGCGTAAGGTAGTAACTTTTCAAACAACTCGGGTGTTTTTTCAGGTGGGTGTAAAACGTCTAAACGGTTTTGCTCAGCGGTGGCTAAATATAAGCGAAAGCCTTCAATTTCATCAAGCACTTTTTGCCCGAATGGGGTTGGTGCTTTGAGTAGATAATGAAACAATAAAAATAAGGCCGCCACGAATAAACTTAGCCAGATCATGATGCTGGAATTAAATAAACTAAACGCTGAGTTCTGCAAACCCGCGAACACAAAAAACGCGGCAGGCACGAGTAAAACAGGTTTGGGCTTTTGTTGGCTGAAACCAATGCCGATAAAGGCAAAAATGAATAAGGGCAATAAATGCCCCACTTTGATTTCAGCATTGGCTAAATGTAAGGCACATAAGGCTAAAGCAACTAGGCCAATGGTGAGGCCAATCCATGAATAGCGCTGATTATTTTGATAAATAGCATCGCGCCACTCTTGTTTTAGGAAGCTGCCTAAGCGCCGTTTAGCACGGGCGACTTTGGGTTCATAACCTTTGCTTAAATCAATATTAGAGGTGCCTTTAAATAATTCAGCGTAAAGAATGTGCTCACCTTTTGAGAGTTGTTCAGCAGGCATTGTGGGCGTAGTTTTCTCAACGGTATAAGATTTCTTGCCTGTTTGATGAATCTTCACATAACCCTTTACCGCCATGTTCATTAGCGCGGCGGCGAAGGTGGTGTTGCTGGTTCGATTGCGTGAAATGAAATGATGCGCAGCGGGCGACATCTTGCGCACGGGGTGGTAATCCGCCACCACAACACCCTTGTTTGGGTCTCGCCCAACTTCCAGCCAAGCCTTGATGTAATAAAAAGGCATCAACAATAAAAGCGCTAAACCCGATAACCACTTCCAGTTGTCCTTAAGGAGCTTGCCGGTGCCTGCGCTTGAAGCGGCGACGATACCCTTGGGTAATTGCACGGAGATTGTCATGCCTTCATAGGCATTCAAGGCTTGGCTTGTGTTAAATAAAACCGAGCCATCTGTTTGGGCGTTGGCGAGATAGTTTTTATCTACGCTGCCTGTGCGCCCCGTCCACGCATCATAATAAATGGGTAACAAGCCTTCAGGTAAGCGAACATTCGCGCTTACTTTGTCTGTTGGAAAAGACCAACCTTGGCCGTTAACATTCCAGTTTAAAAAGTCATTACCTTCTTCTGAAGAAAGCTGGTGCTCAGAGGTATATTGAATTTCATATTGATGCGCACCGCGAGAAATAAATTGGTTTTCATCACCAATAAAAACACGAATGCCATTGGCTAAAGAAACTTGATGCCAAGGGCTGGCTTGGCCATCTAATGTAACCGAATGAATTTTAAAAGTCGTTTTCTCACGAATGCCCGCGCCTGCCCATTTAGGGTGTGGGTAGATGGTGGGTAAATCTCGATAAATGCCGCGCTTAATGGCCTGATGTTCTGAGATTACCGAAATGGTTTCAGTGACTTCAAGATTTCGATTTTCTAGAACCTCAATGTCGCTGTGAAAGTGCGTGATGCGCTCGGCGGCAAATAATGGGCTGCATAAAAAGCTGAGCGCAAATAACGCCCAGTGAAAATGCTTGAATCGAATGAGCTGGTTCAAAATAGGATTAGCCAAAATCAACTTTAGGTGCTTGTCGGGCTGCTTCTAAATCTAGCTCAAAAAACTCTGCTTCAGCAAAATCATAACGCTCGGCAATCATGTTTGAGGGGAAAGATTGAATCAGTGTGTTGTAATCGCGCACAGAGCCGTTGTAATAACGTCGGGCTTTTTCAATATCGCCTTCAATTTCAGCAAGCTGGTCTTGTAGGCGCTTAAAATTGCCATCGGCTTTTAGATCAGGATAGGCTTCTACTTGCACCATAATACTGCCTAATTGCTGGCTAAATGCTTGCTCTTCACTGCCAGCTTGTGCAGGCGAAGCGTTTGTTTTGGGCACGCGTAATTCAGTCACGGAAGTTAACAAGCCTGCCTCATGTTCGGTATAACCTTTGATGGTGCTGACTAAATTCGGAATTAAGTTGTGGCGCTTTTTCAGCTGAACTTCTATGCCGCTCCACGCATCTTCAACGTAATTTTTGCGTTTGACCAAACCATTGTAGATGGACACAGCCCATGCCACCACAATAACGGCCAGTGCGATTAAAACCCAAACAGTGCTGACTCCAGACATACTAAAACCTCAAAATTATTTAGGCCATTATCGCATGAATGTTCAACGGACTAAATAGTTTCGCGTATTCGTTTTGTCTGCAAAGCCGTTAAGCTTTGGTTACAATGGCCAGCATGATCCCATTACACGATGATAACCCCACGCATATTCAGCCCGTTCTAACCATCACGTTTATTGTGATGTGCTGCTTAGTGTTTTTCTGGCAATTTGCACATGATGAAAATGGCCAGATATTAATCGTCAATCAGCTCGGTGTGATTCCTGCGGTGCTGCTAGATAACTTACACATCAATGAAACCCAAACGTGGGTGCCTGCTTCATTAACGGTCTTCACCTCAATGTTCTTGCACGGCGGCTGGATGCATTTGATTGGTAATATGTTGTATTTATGGGTGTTCGGCAACAACATTGAAGACGCGATGGGGCACGTTAAGTTCGTGATCTTTTATTTATTATGTGGCGTGGCAGCGGTGTTCGCACAAGCGATTCCAGACCCAAACTCAGTGGTGCCGATGGTCGGTGCGTCGGGGGCGATTTCTGGGGTGCTGGGCGCGTATTTATTATTGTATCCGCGCGCGAAAGTGTTAGTGGGCATTCCGATTTTTATCTATCTGCACACCATGCGCTTACCTGCGATGTGGGTGTTAGGGGCTTGGTTTGCTTTGCAGTTATTCAGCTCTTTAGCCACGGCGGGTACAGAAGGCGGCGGTGTGGCATTTGGTGCGCACATTGGGGGTTTTATTGCAGGGATGGTTTTGATTCCGTTTTTCAAGAACCCTGAGTTTAAGATACGCCTGCCGTTCGGGAAGTAAGCCCATGAATATGCGCTTGGAAATAAACACTTGAGATAGGCATTCAGGCAAAATGCAGACATAAAAAAACCGAGCTCAGATATCGCGCAGACATCTGGCTCGGTTTTGAATGCCAGCTTAAAAAGCCAACATAAGCGAAGCGCTTAGCTTATAGGTAATGCACGACGCCAAAAATAACCGCCGTTAACGCTAGGCTTGCATGAATGACGCCTTTTACAGATGCGATGATACCTGTTTTGCCGATGATCGCGTTTAACTCAAGTAAAACGATAATCGCAAGGGCAATCAAAAAGCCTTTATCTGCGAAATCCATCGATCCAAAACCACCGCCGACTAAGCCGTGCTTAGAAGCGAGCATGCCGTAAAGCATCGGTGCTGAGAATAAAGTATTGGTGCGCGAAGCTAATAATGCTTTGCCGCCAGCCGCTGCTTTATCGCCATCCGATAAACCAATGACGATCTTCTGGTTTGGCCAGATGATTAACCAGACGTTTAAGAACATGAAAATGCCCATTAATGCGCCAAGTAAGATGTATTGGTTAACGCCTGCGCCTAAGATCGCTAATAAATATAAGCCCGTTAGGAACGTGCCCATTGCACCCCAACGAAACCACCATAATGCACGCGGTGCAAGTTTTTGTGTGGCGTCTGCTTTGGCATCTGCGGTCGCTTCTGCGAAGTAGCTACCTTGGATAAAGTTGAAATAATATAAAAGGCCGATCCAGGTAACACCAAAAAGAACGTGTGCCCAGCGAGATAAAAAATCAATTAATAACATGTTGTTTCTCCAAGAGAATGTGTTGGTCGGGGTTGTATCGGGCTGGGTGTTTCCCCAGCTTGGGTCAAGCGGTGCATTATACGGTTTGATAAACGCAGTTCAAGCGCCATAAAACCGTACTTTATAATGGGTATTTACATTATTTAAAGCCAAAAAAAGCGGTGTGCCGAAGCATCACCGCTTTAGTTTTGAAGCGTAGACTAATTTTTAGTAACTTAAGCTCAATGCATTCGCGACTTCTAAAGCAATATAGTTGCTGCCAAATGGTAGGCCATTATTTTTAGCATAGCGATTGACGCCGTTTTGAGTCAGCTGCTGATAAATACCATCGACAGGGCTGTCAAAATAACCTTCTGTATTCAAGCGGCGTTGTAGTTCCATTACCAATTGTGTGGTCATGTTTACATCACATAAAACTTCACGCCATTCTAAAGATTCAGCGCTGGTTTGTGTGCGGCGGGTAATGGTTTCATATTCTGCAGGAATCGTGATTTCACGCGTTTGCCCAGGGCGTACGAGTTCAAGTTTTTGCACGCTAGAATATTGCGCAGGTACGATGACTTCTCGCGTAGAGGCGGGCGTAACCAGCACGGTTTTGCTGACAGTTTTATATTCAGCAGGTATAGGGATTTCCGTCACACTCGGCGGCGTAGACTGCACCGTGCGGGTAATGGTTTTATAAGTTGCAGGCGTTTCAACCAAACACATGACTTCACCAGTACTGGCATCCGTTCGGGTTTGCAAGGCACTGTTGATGTAATGGCTGCCACGTTTCCAAGCGGTGCTGGCAGGTTTGTCTAGCACTTGCTCAGTGATTTGCTCAAAGCTGGCGGGCACGCTCACTAATTTGGTGCTAGCTGCTTTAACTAATACTTTTTCCGTAATGGTTTTATATTGAGCGGGAATCACTTCAATGCGCGTGCTGGCTTCGCGGGTGAGTTGGCGCTCGGTGACGGTTTCATATTCAGGTTGAATCACTTCTAAACGTGAGCTGGCTTCTTTTACCATAACTTGCTCAGATTGTTGCGTAAACGTTGCAGGGATAAACACACGCGCGTAACAATGGCCCGGCAAGGCATTAGGCGGAAATAACTCGCTGCCAGAAGAGGCGACATTTAAAGAAGCCGCCGCTAAGGCCGCTTTGGCAACATCGGCTTCGGCACGGGCTGAATCTGCATCGGCCTGTGCCATTTCAATGCGTGCCAGCGCGTTGGCGAGATCATCGCTCATCGCGGCATTCGCGACAGGCATTGCGGTAGCCTTGTTTGTGCCACCAACGGACATATTACTTTCGCCCGTTAAAGTCGTACAACCAGCGGTAAAAAGGAGTGTGCTAAGGCTTAAACTAAGCGCGATTTTTTGAAATTTCATAATGATTCTTTTATGTGTGCTTTAAGGGTGTGTGAAGGCCCAAAGCGCATTGTTATTAATATATTCTAATGGAATAGGGTTATTTTACGTCATTTTCAATTGAAATTCAAAATGCTCAGCCTGCTTTGCCATCGATGCGGTTTTTCATCAATATTGGATAATAAATGCCGACAAAGAGACAAAAGCCAGCAATCCATAAAAGCTGAGAGACGCCGACCCAAAATTTATAATATTCAGGCAAGGCAAGCGGTAGCAAGGTGCGACATAAGCCGCCTATGAAGATAATGATGAAGGCAATGCTCATCATAGGGGCCGGCTGGGCAATGCTGCGCCCCGTGTGGCCAAGCGCCACGCGTGACATCATGGCTAATGTCAGCGCACCGATGCCGCCATAGGTGAAGGCATGAATGGCTAAGGTGTAGGGATAGTTAAAGAAGTAAGCCCCCGCAAACATAAGAAAACCAAGACAAATAAAGCAAAGTGAACAATATAAGCTCCATAATAATGGGCGCTGCCAGATGCCTGGGGTATGCCAATTAAACAAGCGCACGGCATTGATGACAAAGAGTGCTATCGCTAAATAGGCTGAGGCGATTTGGTGCGGATAGAATAATTCGAAGGCGGTAAACGCTAAGAAAAATATCAGGCTGCTGATATCGAGTATTTTGGAATTTTTAATATCGACATTCTGCGCAACGCCTTTACTAATGAAAAAAGGAATAACGCGCCGCCCCATGGTGAGAATTAAGCCAATCATAGTATAAAGTGCGCCATATAAGCCTAAGTAAAGGCCATTTTGCATCCAGCCCATTGCCCCTAAATAAAACAACAGATTAAAGAGTAATAATAAAATCAGTTTAGAGACAATCGCAATTTGCTTCCATTGCTTTGCTTTAAGAATGGGGCTGAGAATGGCGAGATTTAAAAACAGCAGAAAGCTGAGATCAAACACGCCTGCAAGGGGAATATACCCCAGCATAAACAATGTGCGTGCGCAGAGCCATAAAGCAAATAATAAGGCGAGCGGTGTTTTCTGTAGGGTTTGAATGCCCGTCCAATTCTTAACAGCAGTAAGCAAGAAACCTGCAATCACGGCCATGGCGTAGCCAAATATCATTTCATGGGCATGCCATTGATAAGGCGAGATTATCTTTAAAGATAATTCAATGTTGAATAAATAAACAGCCGCCCAAGCGATCATGGAGAGCACTGCAAATAGTGCAGCAGCGAGGAAAAATGGACGAAAGCCTAAGTTAAATAAGGCGGTCGTTTCTTGAGTGGAATCAGTAGGTGACGACATGATTGGATTAAAGCTTGATTTTAGTTTTTAGCCATTGATATGCATCAATCAGTTTGAGAATGGTTTACCACCAATATTTAGGATACTTCCGATCAGGTGAGATGTTGTTAACCAGTACCGCGACTAAAATCATCAGCAACATAGCGATGAGCACGGGGTTGAGCAAATACCAAAACCCCAGCGCATGAATCTCATCGCCGCCGATGACCGCAATTAATGCGGTAGCGCCGCCAGGCGGGTGCGTGGTGGTGGTGAGATACATCAGTAAAATCGAGGTTGAAACGGCTAAGGCTGAGGCAAGCCAAATGGGCTCGGGTAGGAGTTGATAAATGACTACGCCCACCAAGGCTGAGATAAGATGCCCGCCGATGACGTGCCGAGGCTGGGCTAGCGGCGAGAAAGGCGTGCTATATAACAAGACGGCGGTGGCGCCAAAAGAGCCGATGAGAAATAACTGGTCTTGTGCGGCGATATTTTGCTGTGTGCCAAAAATGCCGACCAAAGCAATGCCTAAAAACCCGCTTACCCAAGCAATCAGTGCGTGCCCCCAATTAATGGGGTGGGGTGAGCGATAGCCACCCCCTTTCATTTTTTGGAAATAAGTTTTGAGCGATGGCATAACAAATTTAACGGCTTAAAGTATGCGTTAGTTTAGCCCAGTGTTTACTCGAATAAACAGCCCCAAATAAATTAAGCCTTAAAGTTCATTAGGTTTTCGGCGTTATGCAGGCTATTGCTTAAATAGGTAAACAGATATTGCGCATAACTCCAGCGTACTTGAATACAAAAAGTCGGTGTATCATCAACAGGCCAAAGCAAAATCGAGGCATGACCGAAAAGAGTTTGCGCGCATTGCCCGGGTTTAAAAGAGGCTGTGCGTATATCAAAAGAGGTGCCACTGGCGAGGATGCTTCTGGCCTGTGGCCCGGATAATTCTAAGACTAAATAATAATCACTGACATCAGTGATCGCCGCGTGTAAAGGTTCGGTGGCGTTACGTAACGTCGTCAGTGTTTTTTGTAAGGCATCTAGCGGCGTATGCACTAACCATTCATCTGGGCCTAGCCAAAAAACAGTAGATTCCGCTTGGGCGTGTGCGCAAGTATTCGCCTCGGTGGGCAGCGATAGATTTAGGGCAGATTTTATGGCCTTAGCAAAAGCGGGGTTATTTGCATCACCGCGAAGATTAATCTTTGCCATCGAGGAGACTTCATGCAAACGATGCACACTGGTGATGGCGGTAACGCTTGAAAGTGGGCTCATTGAAATAGGCTTAACCACGGCTACGTACCCCCTCTTTATCAAAAAACACAGAACCTGTTACAGTGACTTTCTGGCGGCTGCCATCCATCAGTGCGACATAAAGCGATTTGCCCATTTGCCCCTTGGCCATTATCTTATGCCCATCTTTAAGCATGGCCATGGCAATCGAGTGCCCAGTATTGGGGCTAAAATAACTAGAGGTAACATGCCCGAGCATTTTCATTGGCGGGGCGGTGTTTGTTCCATCAACAATATGCGCGCCTTCGGGCAATACAAAACTGGGGTCTTCCGCGAGCAGGCCAACTAATTGCTTTCGCCCTGCTTGAGCGGTATGGCTACGGCTTAAAGAACGCTTGCCGATAAAATCTTTTTTGACTTTTGAGACGATCCAGTTCATGTCTGCATCGTCTGGCGTGACCGATCCATCGGTATCTTGCCCGACAATAATAAAGCCTTTTTCAGCGCGCAGCACATGCATGGTTTCGGTGCCGTAAGGGCAGATATTATATTGCTCACCCGCGGCCATCACCGCTTCCCACACATGCAAGCCATAACGTGCAGGCACGTTGATCTCAAAGGCTAACTCGCCCGTGAAGCTGATGCGATATATCCGTGCAGGTACGCCCGCCACTTCAGTTTCAAGCATGGCCATGAATGGGAAGCTCTCATTGCTTAAATCGGCATCGGTGAGCTTGGCTAATAAATCGCGCGCCTTGGGGCCGTTGATGGCCATCACCGCCCATTGTTCGGTCACGGAAGTGCAATATACTTCCCAGTTCGGATATTCTGTTTGCAGTAATTCTTCCAGCCAGTTAAAAATGCGTGCTGCGCCGCCGGTGGTGGTGGTCATATGGAAATGATTTTCGCTTAGGCGAGTGGTCACGCCATCATCAATAATCATGCCGTGTTCGTTGAGCATGATGCCATAACGGCAGCGGTTGACCCCCAGTTTTGACCACGCATTGGTGTAAACCATGTTCAAAAGTTTGGCGGCATCTTTACCTTGAATATCAATTTTGCCTAAAGTGGTGGCATCTAAAATGCCCACAGAATCGCGCGTGGCTTTACATTCTCTTTGCACGGCTTCATCCATATTCTCGCCCGATCTAGGAAAATAACGCGGGCGCTTCCAGTCACCAACATCTTCATACTGTGCGCCTCGAACTTGGTGCCAAGGCTCCATCGGCGAGGTGCGTTTTTGTAGAAATAAATCACCACAATTTTGCCCCACAATCGCGCCAAAGGTGAGCGGCGTGAACGGTGGGCGGAAGGTGGTGGTGCCGATCTCGCCAACGGGCTTGTTTCTTAAAGCCGCCATTACATTCAAGGCATTTACATTGGATGTTTTGCCTTGGTCAGTGCCCATACCAGTGGTGGTGTAGCGTTTTAAATGCTCAACTGAAATAAAATTTTCACGTTCAGCCAGCGCAATATCGGCAATGGTGGAATCGTTGTGTAATTCATGGAAGTGCTTTTTCGGGCCATTGCCAATGGGGTGCGCGCAGGGCAGTACCCACAAAGGCCGCAATTCATTACAGACAAGTTGAGATGCTGTGTTCAATGCATCAACCTTGATGCCATCGGTTTTAAAACCACATTGCTCTGCAGCATTTAGGCCAGTCGCATGCCCTTGAGCGAGGCAATCCTCTAACGCAAATGCACCGATGCAGCTGCCTGCAAATTGCGCATCAGGCGCGAGGGTTTGTGCCTCATCTGGCAGATAACTATGTGTGTCTGGGTCAAATTTAAGTTTGCCACCTGCTTGGCTATATAAATGTAAAGTGGGTGTCCAACCACCAGAACACGCGACGATATCTGCAGGAATGGTTTCAGGTTTAGAGACGATATCACTACCATCTTGATTCAGTTTTGCAACGTCAACACTTTGAATGGTGCCTTTATATTTAACGTCGATAATGGTGCTGTTGAGCTGAATGCTCAAAGCGTGTTGAGTAGTGAGCGCCAGTAAGTCATCAGAAATGTCCGTGCGCGTGTCTAGCACGGTCACATTTGCACCGGCGGCAAGCGCGTCGATGCCTAATGCATAAGCTGAATCATTATTGGTGAGAATAACGATATTTTGACCAAGCAACACCCCATAACGATTTAAAAAGCTTCTCACCGCGCCTGCGAGCATCACCCCTGGCCGATCATTTTCAGCAAACACCAATGGCCGCTCGATTGCGCCCGTAGCCAGCACCACTTTACGCGCCCGAACTTTCCATAAGCGTTCGCGCGGGATATCGGTGGGGGCAGTTGGCCCCAAGTGGTTGGTGATACGTTGATTAGCAATGAGGTAGTTGTGGTGGTAATAACCCGTGACGGTGGTGCGCGCCAGCAGGCGAACGTTCGGCATTTCCGTTAAGGTGTGAATGGCATGATTGATCCAATCTAATGCGGGCGCATCATTGATGGTTTGCGTATCGCTTAATAATGCCCCGCCCCACTCGGCTTGATCATTGATGAGTAGAATCTCTGCACCTGTTTTCGCTGCCGCCAATGCCGCGCTTAAACCTGCACTGCCGCCACCGACAATTAATACATCACAATAAAGATGTTGATGGTCGTAATTCGTTGGGTCCGCTACCGTAGGCGATTTACCTAAGCCCGCGGAATGACGAATGACGTGTTCATATTTCATCCATAAGGCTTTGGGCCACATGAAGGTTTTATAGTAAAAGCCCGCCGGGAATAAGCGCGATAAAACATTATTGACCGCACCGATATCATATTTAACCGAAGGCCAGCAATTTTGGCTGTGCGCGATCAGGCCGTCGTATAATTCGATTTCAGTCGCAGGGCAGTTGGGCAAGGTATGCGCGCCTGTTTCGAGTTGAACCAATGCGCTCGGCTCTTCAGAGCCTGCTGAAAAGACACCGCGTGGGCGATGATATTTAAAACTGCGCGCAATTAAAAAAACATTATTGGCTAATAAGGCAGAGGCTAAAGTGTCACCTTCAAAACCCGTATAGGGCTGGCCATTAAACTGAAAAGATAAAGGCTGTTGGCGGTTAAGTTGCCCTGTGTTGCTGGTTCTCGTGGCGCTCATGTTTGTGGCACCTCTGGCTTGGCTTCATCTGGCTTATAAGAAGCATAAATCTCATAATTCGCCGTGTTGCGGGCAACATTAAACCAACGCCTGCAGCCGTGGGTATGCACCCAGCGTTCAAAGTGTAAGCCTTTGGGGTTATCGCGAAAGAAAATGTAATCACCCCATGCTTCGTCAGTTAAAGCGTCGGGCTGCTCGGGGCGAGCGATGTGTGCTTCACCATGCGCGACGAATTCAGCTTGGTCACGTGTGCCGCACCAAGGGCAGTTAATCATGTACATTGTAGTTAACTTCTTTTCGTGTGAATTAAATGAGCGCGTTGCATTAGTGTGCCACCGCTGCAGCCGCGCCTTCATCCACCAGCGCACCGCTGTGGAATCGGTCGATTGAAAAAGGCGCAGCGTAAGGGTGCATTTCACCTTTGGCCAGCGAATGCGCAAATACATTGCCCGAGCCTGGTGTGGCTTTAAAACCACCTGTTCCCCAGCCGCAATTAAACATTAAATTTTCAACAGGGGTTTTAGATAAAATCGGTGAGCGATCAACGGTGACATCGACAATACCACCCCATTGACGCAACATTTTCATGCGCGAAAAAGCAGGGTAAAGTTCGACAATCGCGCCGATGGTTTCTTCGATTACGTTAAAACCGCCTGTTTGCGTATAAGAAGTATAGGTATCGGAACTTGCACCAATGACCAATTCGCCTTTATCTGATTGGCTGATATAAGCATGCACGCCGTTGGACATAATCACGCAATCAACAATCGGCTTAACAGGCTCAGAAACCATGGCTTGCAATGGGAAAGATTCAACCGGCAAGCGAAAGCCCGCCATTTCCGCCAATACGCTGCAATGCCCAGCGGTGACTACCCCCACTTTATTCGCGCCAATATTTCCACGGCTAGTTTGCACGCCGATGACTTTGCCATCGCTGATGTTAAAACCTGTGACTTCACAGTTTTGAATGATGTCCACACCCATTGCATCCGCTGCGCGCGCATAACCCCACGCCACGGCATCGTGTCTTGCGGTGCCACCACGTTTTTGCAGAATACCGCCCATGACAGGGTAACGGCAATCAAGATTAATAAACGGTACGCGCGCTTGAATTTGTTCAGGGGTGAGAAATTCGGCATCAATGCCGTTTAAGAAATTTGCATTACCTCGGCGCTGAATTTCTTGCATATCATGCACGCTGTGCGCAACATGTATGAGGCCGCGCGGGGAATACATCACGTTATAGTTTAGATCTTGGCTCAATCCTTCCCATAACTTCATGGAATGCTCATAAATAGCAGCCGATTCATCCCATAAATAATTTGAGCGCACAATCGTAGTGTTGCGCCCAGTATTACCGCCGCCCAGCCAGCTTTTTTCCAGCACGGCCACATTGGTAATGCCACATTCTTTGGCTAAATAATAAGCCGTGGCTAAGCCGTGCCCACCGCCACCGATGATGATGACATCATAGTGTTTTTTGGGTTCAGGGTTGCGCCAAGTATGCTGCCATTTTTGGTGATATGACAGGGCATTACGGGCAAGGCTGAAAATGGAATATTTGTTTTTCACCGGCAATTAGCGTAAGAATAAAAATTAAGTGCGAATGCTATCATAGCTAAATAGGGCCATGATATTCCTCTTGTCGCAAGCTTGAATGTAAGGGTCGTAGCGGAGCGTGAATTTATATTTAAGTATTAGCATCTGCTGTTTGACTTAAATTTTTTGATGCGTTAACGTGCAGACTGCATAACAATTATTATAAATATGCCTGCACCTGCGAGCGATATCTTAGTTCGTTTCGAAAATGTCCAAAAAAGTTATGATGGCGAGATTCTCGTGGTCAAAGACTTTAATTTGGATATGCAACGAGGCGAATTCCTGACCATGCTTGGCCCTTCTGGCTCAGGTAAAACCACTTGTTTGATGATGTTGGCGGGCTTTGAGCCTGCCACACATGGCGAGATTTATCTTGCTGGCCAGCCCATTAATAATGTGCCGCCGCATAAGCGTGGCATTGGCATGGTGTTTCAGAATTATGCTTTATTCCCGCACATGACGGTGGGTGAAAACCTAGCGTTTCCATTAGAAGTGCGTGGCATGGGAAAATCTGACCGCGAAGCGAAGGTTAAGCGCGCCTTAGAAATGGTGCGCTTAGATGAGTTTGCGGACCGTCGCCCGGGCCAACTTTCAGGCGGACAAGCTCAGCGTGTGGCAGTAGCACGTGCGCTCGTGTTTGATCCAGACGTAGTGCTGATGGATGAGCCGTTGGGCGCGCTGGATAAAAACTTGCGTGAGCAGATGCAATATGAAATCAAACATATTCACGAGAATTTAGAAGTCACGGTAATGTACGTTACCCATGATCAAAGCGAAGCTTTGACGATGTCTGACCGCGTCGCGGTGTTCGATGATGGTGTGGTGCAGCAACTTGCGCCGCCTGCAGAACTATATGAAGCGCCGACTAATGCTTTTGTGGCAGATTTTATTGGCGACAATAATCGCCTATTAGGTACGGTCGTGAGTGCCGATGGTGAATATTGCCAAGTTAAATCCGATGATGGCGGTGAGATTACCGCTAAGCAAGTGAACATTGCAGGCGTTGGCCAGCGCGCGACGATGTCTTTACGCCCTGAGCGTGTGGCGGTGAACCCAGAAGCTGGGCAATATAAAAATATTTTTACAGCCGAGGCGTTAGAGCTTATCTATTTAGGTGATCACATCCGAACTCGTATGAAGGTATGCGGGCATGAAGATTTTATCGTGAAAATCCCCAATTCAGCTATGCACGCACATTTAACCGTGGGCGATAAGGTGAACATTGGCTGGAATGCCGATGATTGCCGTGCTTTAGATCCAACTGATTAATCTATGGTTTATCTGAGCCGTTCATAATAATGACCCAATTTTGTGGCCTTAAAATTTTTTAGGCCACATTGATACATGACTTAAAATTTATATTAAACGAGGAGAATAAAATGAAAAAAGTCTTTACACAAACCCTAATCGCAGCTGCAATTGCAGTGGGTTCAGCGAGCGTTACGACGGCTTCGGCTGACACTGAAATGGTGATTGTTTCTTGGGGCGGTGCTTACACAGCCAGCCAGCAAAAAGCTTACCATGACCCATACATGGCGGCCAATCCTGGTATCAAAATCATCAATGATGATTCTTCTTCAGAAGGTGCGGCAAAAATTCGCGCTCAAGCTGAAGCAGGTAACACCACTTGGGATGTCGTAGATATTCTTCCCGGTGATGCGATTGCATTATGCGATGAAGGCTTAATTGAAGAGATTAATCCAGCCACTGATTTAGCGGCTGCGCCTGATGGCACGTCTGCAGCTGACGATTTTGGTGATTCATTAGTTTCACCTTGTTTCGTGCCACAAATCGTTTACTCAACGACGTTAGGCTATCGTACCGATAAAGTGGGCGCATCTGCACCAAGCACAATCAATGACTTATTTGACCTTGGAAAATTCCCAGGTAAGCGTGCGTTAGAGAAAAAGCCTGCGGCTAACATGGAATGGGCATTAATCGCTGATGGCGTTGATCCTGCAAAAGTCTATGACACACTATCTACACCTGAAGGCGTTGATCGTGCATTTGCTAAGTTGGATACCATTAAAGACCAAGTTGTTTGGTGGACGAAAGGCGCACAGCCAGGCCAATTATTAGCCGATGGTGAAGTGGTCATGGCGTCTGCTTATAATGGTCGTTTATTTGCAGCGATTGAAGAGAACAAGCAGCCGATTGGTATGCTTTGGGATTATCAAGTATTTGAATTAGATGGCTGGGCGATTCCTAAAGGTGCGCCGCATAAAGCTGAAGCGATGAAGTATCTTAAGTATGCAACGGATACACAGCGTTTAGCAGACCAAGCAAAGTATATTTCTTACGGCCCTGCGCGTAAGTCATCTGCTGGCATGGTGGGTATGCACGCTGAGCTAGGGATTGATATGGCGCCGCATATGCCAACTGCACCGGCGAATGCTAAGAACGTTATCTTGAAAGACGTGCTTTGGTGGGCGGATAATAAAGATGAGTTAACAGAGCGTTTTGAAGCTTGGTTAGCGAAGTCTTAGTCGTCTGACTTAACGTTTAAGTAAGATTTTTGAGTCGGGGCTTTCCCCGGCTCAATTTCAAGCTTTAATTATTTGATTAAACCTTGAAATTGAGAAAAATTAAAAATAATTTATGAATCCAGCGCCTTCCAACATCGATGTTTTAACCACTGCCGACGGTGTATCGTTAAAGGTGGGTTTGCAGCGTTCGCTCAGAAAACGTAAGCGCACGGCTTTATTATTAGTCGCGCCTTTATTTCTGTTTATTTTACTCACTTTCCTTGGGCCTATTTTCGATATGCTACTACGCAGTGTCGATAATAAAGTCACACAAGATACCTTGCCCACCACGGTACAATTATTATCCGAATGGGACGACACCACGGGTGAATTACCAGATGAGGCCATTTTTAAAGCCTTCGTTATCGATGGCAAGAATATCGGCAAAGCCATCAATCGGCTTGGTAAGCGTTTAAATTATGAGCGCTCGGGTATGTCGAGTTTATTTCGAAAAACCGCGAGAACCTTGCGTAAGCTAGACCCTGAAAGCACAGGTATGAGTTATAAAGAGGCGGTATTAGGCATCGATAAAAAGTGGCATGATGTTGATGTATGGCGGTTATTAAAACGTGAAAGTGGTGCTAAAACGGCTTCTTATTATTATGCTGCGTTTGATGCCAAACGTGATGCTTCAGGCTTGCACTTTAAGCCTGAGAACCAACAAATTTATTTAAAGCTCTTTGCCAGAACCATGTGGCTGGCATCGCTGATTACTGCCCTTACCGTGTTGCTGGGTTATCCGATTGCCTTTTTGTTGGCCACTTTGAAAACCCGCACCAGTAATCTATTGATGATTCTAGTGCTGCTACCTTTTTGGACATCCCTGTTAGTGCGCACCAGCGCATGGATTGCCTTGTTACAAAAAGAAGGCGTGATTAATGATTTCCTAGTGGGCTTAAATATCATCTCTGATGAAAATCGCTTATCGATGATTCATAACCAAACTGGCACCATCATTGCCATGACGCATATTTTATTGCCGTTTATGATTCTGCCATTATTCAGTGTGATGAAAACCATTCCGCCGAGCTATATGCGCGCAGCGCGCTCAATGGGTGCGACCCCTTTCACCGCATTTCGGCGCGTGTATTTTCCAAACACAGTTGCCGGTATTGGTGCGGGCGGTATTTTAGTGTTTATTTTATCAATCGGTTTTTACATTACGCCAGCGTTAGTGGGCGGCACCGACGGCACCATGATCAGTAATTTCATTGCGTATCATATTTCAAGCTCGCTTAATTGGGGCTTAGCGGCGGCATTGGGCACGATGTTACTGATGCTGGTGTTAGCTTTATATATCCTCTACGATAAAGTGGTGGGAATTGATAACATGAAGTTCGGGTAAACATTAAATGTCACTTCCATTACACGCAGAGACCAGCGAGCGAATTTGGTATTACACCTTTCGCGGCATTTGTACGCTGATTTTTTTATTCTTGATTGTGCCTATTTTGATCATTATTCCATTATCGTTTAATGCGCAGCCCTATTTCACCTTTACGCCTGAGATGTTGTCTTTTGACCCAGCAGGTTATTCGACGCGCTGGTATGATGATTTTTTCTCTAGTGCAACATGGCAGGCGGCGGTTAGAAACTCGTTGATTATTGCAGTATTTTCAACGATTATTTCAACCTTCCTTGGTACGTTGGCGGCATTGGGTTTAAGCCGTCCAGATTTTCCCTATAAAACTGCTGTGATGGGCATTTTAATTTCACCGATGGTAGTGCCGTTGATTATCTCAGCGGCAGGGATGTTCTTCTTTTATTCTGATTTTTTATGGCTAGGGCAGATGACCGATGGGGCTTTTAAAATAAGTTTAAGCAACACGCATTTAGGCGTTATTTTGGCGCATGCAGCACTCGCCACACCATTTGTGGTGATTACCGTTACCGCTACTTTAGTCGGCTTTGATCATAGTTTAACCCGTGCTGCCGCCAGCTTAGGTGCTTCGCCCACACGCACCTTTTTTAAAATCACTGTGCCTTTAATTACGCCGGGTGTCATCTCAGGTGCATTATTCGCCTTCATCACCTCTTTCGATGAAGTGGTGGTGGTGTTATTCGTGGGTAGCGTAAAACAGCGTACCATCCCGTGGGCAATGTTTTCGGGTATTCGCGAGGAAATCAGCCCAACAATTTTAGCGGTCGCGACCATCCTTATTACCTTCTCCGTCATCCTGCTCTTCACCTTAGAAGTATTACGCCGCCGCAACGAACGGTTACGCGGATTATCGCCAGAATAAATTAGGGCGTGGTGGCCAGCCTTTGCGAACTTATATACAAAAGCATTGGCGTGGAAAATACTCAATTCACTTTGCTTTATGGGTGAATTTTATCGGTATGATGTTAGGCATCAGCGCCTTAGAATTATGGATTCTTTCTAAACTTACCTTCCCTTTAAGCAGCCTGTTTTATACCGCCTTAGCCTCTTTGGTGTTGACACGCTTTATTGTTTATCCTTGGTCATTAATAGGCTTATTTCGAAGCGCTGAAAATAATTTTGTCCAGCGTGGTGGCGCGTTAACACTACGAGCGATACAGCTTTTGGGCTTAGTGTCTATTGTGTTGACATTAGTCTATGGACTGGCCGTTATTCAAGGTGCCTTAGCGCGTGAGCACGTAGTTTCTCCAATGCAGCCTGTGAGCCAAACGTATAGATTAAATTTACAGAAAAATAATACACAATTAAGCATTGAAGGTGATTTTGAATTAGGTATTACTGAGGAAGTGGGTGTGTTGGTCAAAAACAACCCCAGCTTAAATACCGTTATTTTGCATAGTCAGGGTGGGCAAATATATGAAGGGCGTGGGCTAGCAAGAATTTTTATTGAAAAAGGGCTAGATACCTTAGTGGTTAAAAAATGTAGCTCTGCTTGCACAACTGCATTTTTGGGTGGAAAGCTTAGGGCATTGGGCACGCAAGCTAAACTTGGGTTTCATCAATATAAGCTGTCATCTGAATATTCGTTACCTTTATTGGCTTATTTTGATATCAAAGCTGAGCAACAACGAGATTTAACTTTATTTGCATCACGTGGCATCAGCCAGTCTTTTTTAGACCAAATTTTTACGACCTCAGCAGATCAACTTTGGTTTCCTGATCACGTTCAGTTATTAAAAGCAGGTGTGATTCATGAAATTGTTCACTAACCAGTTTGAAGTAATAAACTTATATAAGCGTCGCAAATGAGACGGAAATCTATCCTTTCAAAGATTAGTATATTAGAAATAATAATAAGCACATTTCTCTAATCATATTTGAGGCAAATAGATGAATAAAGTAAAAACAACAGACTATAAAGTCGGGCAAGATAACGTCAAAATGTGGGGCCTAGATATCCACAACCCCGTCTTTCTAATATCAACCATCGTCATTATTTTGTTTCTAGTGGCGTCGGTGGTGGCAGGTGAAGCGGCGGGCGAGTTCTTTGGTGGCTTACGCAAAAGCATTACCAGCCAATTTGATTGGTTCTTTTTAATAGCAGGTAACATTTTCGTTTTATTTTGTATTGCTTTGATCGTCTCGCCTATGGGTAAAGTACGGTTAGGCGGGAAAGATGCCACGCCTGATTATTCGCGGCTCTCATGGTTTGCGATGTTATTCGCTGCGGGCATGGGCATTGGTTTGATGTTCTGGAGTGTGGCAGAGCCTGTGGTCTATGCTGCAGGTGTGTGGGGTTACGCGCCATTAGGCGTGAGCGAAAGCCGCGAAATGGCCTTTGCTGTTACCATCTTTCATTGGGGCTTACACCCATGGGCGATCTATGCCGTTGTGGGCTTGGCCTTAGCTTTTTTCACTTATAACCGTGGGCTACCTTTAACCATACGCTCCGCTTTTTACCCTATTTTTGGTGAAGCAGTCTGGGGTTGGGTTGGTCATGTTATCGATATTCTCGCGGTGTTTGCAACGATCTTCGGCTTGGCAACATCTCTCGGCTTAGGTGCTCAACAAGCGAATGCGGGATTAAATTATTTGTTTGGAATAGAAGTCGGCGCGATGACACAAACGATTTTGATTGTATTGATCACATTTGCCGCATTGGCATCAGTGGTAGCAGGCTTAGATAAAGGTGTAAAACGTTTAAGTGAATTTAATATTATTTTGGCTTTATTATTAATGGTGGCGGTGATTGTTCTCGGCCCAACCATGGAAATCATTAAAGGCTTTTTCAGTAATACAGCGGCTTATGCTAAAAACATTGTGCCTCTAAGTAATTGGGTAGGCCGTGAAGACACCGGTTTTTTACACGATTGGACGACGTTCTATTGGGCATGGTGGATTGCTTGGTCACCTTTTGTGGGCATGTTTATTGCGCGCGTCTCTAAAGGCCGTACTGTTAGAGAATTCGTTACTTGCGTATTGATTGTACCCACTATTGTCTCTATTTTATGGATGTCCGCTTTTGGTGGTTCAGCAATTGATCAAGTGATATCACAAGCGGGTAGTTTAGAAAATGCGATTGTCTCGGTAGCCGCGCCGACTGCAGAGGATCCAGCAGCAACAACAACCGTTTATAACAGCGCATTGGCTGAGCAAGTGAATAACGGCTATGCCAAGGCGATGTTCACTATGTTCGATGGCGGTTTTCCATTAGCGGGCTTATTATCATTTATTGGCATCGTATTGGTCATTACCTTTTTTGTCACCTCTTCTGATTCAGGTTCCCTCGTCATAGACTCGATCACGGCGGGCGGCAAAATTGATGCGCCTGTCGCTCAACGGGTGCTATGGTGTTTATTCGAAGGCGCTATTGCGATTGTTTTACTTTGGAGTGGGGGCCTCGTGGCCCTGCAGGCCGCCTCGGTGGCGACGGGGCTGCCATTTGCGATTATCCTGCTGCTGATGTGTGTTTCGATCTTTAAAGGCTTGCGTGAAGAATTACGCTCGCTGTAAGCTCTAAAGTACGAATATATAAAAGCCCATGGTCAAACGACCATGGGCTTTTTTTATGGGCAGAACCATAGAGATAAAATAGGTGTGCAAAATGTAAGGCTTGATAAATGAGCTTTATAGGTGGTTTTGTCGTTTCTAGGCAACCATAAGTCGTTAATTTATGGGCGTAAATTGGTGAATAAAATATGCTCTAAATATAACGATTCTCTTAATGTTTGAGTGTGTAATATGAGCGAGCAAGACGACAATTTCGATGATGAAGACATAGATTTAAATGCCCTGCCCGATGATGAGCTGGTTGAACAAATGCAAGATGATTTGTACGACGGTTTACGCGAAGAGGTCATTGAAGGCACGGAGATATTACTAAAGCGTGGTTGGTCTGCAGATAAGGTCTTAAATGAACCCTTAGTCGGCGGCATGACAATTGTAGGCGTTGATTTTAGAGACGGTATTTTATTCGTGCCAGAGGTCTTATCTTCTGCCAATGCCATGAAAGGCGGAATGGCGATTTTAAAACCTTTGCTATCAGAGTCAGAAGGTTCAAGCGCGGGGAAGATGGTGATTGGTACAGTCAAAGGAGATATCCATGATATCGGTAAAAACCTGGTGTGGATGATGATGGAAGGCGCGGGTTATGAAGTGATTGATATTGGCATTAACAACACCGTGGAAGATTACTTTGCAGCACTAGAAGAGCATAAGCCAGACATCCTAGGCATGTCCGCTCTGTTGACCACCACCATGCCTTATATGAAAGTCGTGATTGATGAATTGGTTAACCAAGGCCTTAGAGATAAATATATTGTTTTAGTCGGCGGTGCGCCGTTGAATGAAGAATTCGGTGATGCGGTGGGTGCTGATTCGTATTGTCGGGATGCCGCGTCAACCGTTGATATCGCGAATGCGTTAATCGCTGCGCGCCGAGCGGCCTAAACGTTAGAATAATAAGCTATGTTAAAGCCTTTAAATATTTTAGCTTGCGGTGCATTGGCAAATGAGTTGATTGCTTTAAAAAAGCTGAATGGCTGGAATGAAATGAATGTAACGTGTTTGCCAGCACATTATCATCAAACCCCAGATAAGATTCCGCAGGCAGTTGAGGTGGCGATTGATAAAATTCATGCAAAAAACAACCATGACATATTAATCGCTTATGGTGATTGCGGTACAGGCGGAAGGCTGGATAGCGTGATTGAAAAGGCAGTACAAAAAACCAAGTTAAACATCAGCCGTTTACCGGGCGCACACTGCTATGAGTTTTTTGCAGGCAGCGCACAATTTGCGGCTTTGCATGAAGCGGAGTTAGGCACGTTTTATTTAACCGATTTCTTAACACAGCATTTTGATACTTACGTTTGGCGCGCTTTAGGATTGGATCGTAAACCTGAATTGCTAGAGATGTATTTTGGCAACTATAAAAAACTGGTTTATCTTGCACAAACACCTTCAGAAACTTTAAAAATTTTAGCCGAGCAACATGCTCAAACATTGGGCCTAGCTTTTGAATATCACTATACTGAATATGGTGCACTAGGCAGTACTTTAAACCAAACGATGAACGTCTCTGTGCCGCAACACCGCTATGCCTAATTTAATCATAATATATTGGCGTGATATTCCTGCGCAGGTCATGGCCAAACAAGGGCGTAACCGCGTTAGGCATCAATTATCAAACCGTTTTCAAATTGCGATTGATCGCGCAGCAATGCGCGCAAAAAAAATAGATGCGGATGCTTATATCGATGATTGGCAGCGTGTGAATGAAAAAATTGCGGGTGAAATGGAGGCCATAGTAAAAGCAAAGACTGCAGAAATTGAATCGGCATACAGCGATGAATTATTGGAGAGGATCATTAAAAATAAGGGCGTTACTCCAGCGCTATCCATCGCGACATCATAAAATGTATCTTATGCGTAAGTGGTCGGTTTCACGTGCGGCTAAATTTGATTTTATTTATCAAAAATTAGAGAAGGTGCTGGTTTGGCTTGAGCCCTTCTGGATGAAGCTAGGCTATGAGCGCGTAGAAAAGCCACTCGCCTTTATAGAGAAGCATGTTAAAGGTTTTTTGTTCGATTGCCAGATGTGCGGCCAATGTGCTTTACATGATACAGGTATGTCTTGCCCGATGAATTGCCCTAAGAAATTACGCAATGGCCCTTGTGGTGGCGTGCGCGCAAATGGAAAGTGTGAGTTAGATGAAAACATGAACTGCGTATGGGTGGAAGCCTGGCGCGGGCAGCAATTAATGACAGGCGCGGGCAAGCAAGATGCGCCTGTCAGCTCAATTTTAGCGGTGCAATTCCCAGTGGATCATCGTTTAGCGGGCCACTCTTCTTGGTTAAGGGCAGTGCGTTTAAAGCATCAAGATGCAGAGCAAAATTAATGTCGGATCTTGATGACGTTCTTGTAGATGAGACCAATGTAGATGAACCTAGGGCTGGGGAAAACTTAGCGATTCTAAAAGGCCATAGTTCACCGGGGAGATTAGAGCGTGTTTTACGTTCAGGCGCTTTCGCGGTAACCTCAGAACTCGCGCCTCCAGATTCTGCAGACCCGAATGAAGTGTATCGCCGTGCGGCGATGTTTGATGGTGTCGTTGATGGCATTAACGCCACCGATGGTTCAGGCGCGAATTGTCATATGTCGAGCATTGCCGTGAGTGCATTACTTGCGCGCAAAGGTTACTCAACGGTGCTGCAAATGGCCTGCCGAGATCGAAATCGTATTGCTATTCAAGGCGAAATTTTAGGCGCCGCTGCTTTTGGAGTAGCCAATGTTTTGTGCTTAACGGGTGATGGTGTATTAGCAGGGGATCATCCAGAATCAAAGCCGGTGTTTGATTTAGGATCAATGACCTTATTAAAAACAGTCAAGATGATGCGCGATGAAAGCCGCTTTTTGAGCGGCCGTGATTTAGACACGCCGCCAAGATTATTTATCGGCGCAGCCGCCAACCCTTTTGCGCCGCCCGCAGATTTTCGTGCACAGCGTTTGGCCAGTAAAATACAAGCAGGCGCACAGTTTATTCAAACCCAATATTGCTTTGATATCCCAATGTTTAAAGATTACATGGCTAAGGTCGGTGATTTAGGTTTGTTGGATGATGTTTTTATTTTGGCAGGTATTGGACCAATGGCGTCGGCTAAATCAGCATCATGGATCCGTGATAACGTGCCGGGCATTCATATCCCTGATGCGATTATTCAGCGTTTAGAAGGCGCAGGCAAAAAACAAAAAACTGAAGGACGAAAGATTTGTGTAGAGCTTATTCAGCAACTACAAGAAATTGAGGGTGTCTCGGGCGTGCATATTATGGCGTATCGGCAAGAAGAGGCCGTTAAGAGTATCGTGAAAGCATCAGGAGTACTGGGCGATAGACAACCCTGGCAACCTACTGCTTAATTTTAATATTTTAAAGTGATTAAAAAATGACACACACACGTTTAAGTTCGGCAAGTAAAGAAGTGATTATTGGTTTTGATCAACCCTTTGTGATGATTGGTGAACGTATTAATCCGACGGGGCGTAAAATTCTTGCTAAGGAAATGAAGGTGGGTAATTACAGCCGTGTTGAGAAAGACGTGCGCGCACAAATTGCGGCGGGTGCGCAAATGCTAGATGTCAATGCAGGTATTCCGCTGGCCGACGAGCCTAGAATTTTGGCTGAGACCATTCAGTTAGTACAGTCGATCACCGATGTGCCTTTATCGATAGATTCATCCATCATAGCCGCTTTGGAAGCTGGGTTGTCTGTATATCAAGGCCGAGCCTTGGTGAATTCAGTCACAGGTGAAGAAGAACAAATGGAGAAAGTGCTTCCTTTGGTAAAGAAATATGGTGCGGCAGTGGTGGCGATTTCAAATGATGAGACGGGTATTTCTGAAGACCCTGATGTTCGCTATGCGGTGGCGAAGAAAATTGTTGAGCGCGCCCAAGATTACGGCATTAAGCCTGAAGATGTGGTGGTTGATCCTTTAGTGATGCCAGTGGGTGCGATTAATGATGCAGGCAGGCAAGTGATGCAACTTATCACACGGTTGCGTTATGAGCTGAAAGTAAACACGACCTGTGGTGCGTCGAATTTTAGTTTCGGATTACCGAATCGTAACGGCATGAATGCCTCATTTATTAGCATGGCGATGGGAGCAGGAATGACTTCTGCCATCGTTAACCCACTTCACTCTGAAGTGGTACAAGCGGTGCGCGCAGCGGATGTGGTAATGGGAAATGATGAACATTGTGCTCGATGGATCTCAGTCAATCGTGAACAGGCAGAAGGCGGTGATGAGCAAGGTGGGCGCCGTCGTTCGAGGCGCAGGAAGAAAGCATAGTTTTACTGGCACGATAAGATGAAAAAAACAGAGATTAATAAACTTAAATTTAATCATACCGCTGATTTAAACGGCAGTTGTTTATGCGGTGGTGTTCAATATCGTATTGAAGGCAAGGTGCGTGGCGTGGTGAATTGTTACTGTACGCAATGCCAAAAAACCAGCGGGCATCATGTGGCGGCAACGCGGGTGAAGGAAAAAAATTTAAAACTCATTGAAGATGAAACTTTGAAATGGTATGAATCTAGTCAGGGTTTTAAGCGTGGGTTTTGCGGAAAATGTGGCGGCAATCTATTTTGGAAAAGATTGATTAATGCTGAGATCAGCGTGATGGCAGGTACGCTTGATAAGCCCACAGGTTTAAAAACAGTGAGCCATATGTTTGCTGAAGAGGCCAGTGATTATTTTGATATTCCAACATAATTAAGACTGTGACGGATAAAGTAAAAATCGTTTTCACCCCTTCAGGCATACGCGGAGAGGTTGATAAAGGCACCGATATTTTAACCGCTGCACGCACGCTTGGCGCAGATTTGGATACGGTTTGTGGGGGCAACGGGGTCTGTGGTCGATGTAAAATTCAAATCTCTGAAGGTGAATTTACTAAGCATCAAATAACTTCAAAAGGCACACATTTATCGAAATTGACCACCGCTGACATTGAGCTCTTTCCTAGTACTAAACTAAGCCAAGGTTTTCGCTTAGGTTGCCGCGCTAAAATTATGGCCGATGTGGTCGTAGATATTCCACCCGAAAGCCAAGTGCACCAACAAGTGGTGCGTAAAGAAGCGGCCGCATTAACTATTGAGACCAAGCCCGCGGTAAAATTATATACCGTTGATGTGGCTGAGCCACAACTCGACTCATCCACGGGCGATTTAGAGCGATTAAGAGAGGCCATAGAATTTGAAGCTGGCCTGCAAAACCTTACGTTTGATTTCTCTATTTTACCTGTTATGCAGTCCGTTTTACGTAAAGGGAAATGGCAAGTTACGCTGGCAGTTTATGCCGACACGCGCGTCATTGCGATATGGCCCGGCGAGCAAACTCAGCGCTATGGCATCGCCGTTGATATCGGCTCAACTACGCTGGCGGGACATCTTTGTGATTTAAACACGGGAGACGTGCTTGCTTCTAGTGGCTTAATGAATCCGCAAATTCGTTTTGGTGAAGATGTGATGAGCCGTGTTTCGTATGCCATGATGAACGCGGGGGGCGATGTGGAAATGACTCAAGCCGTGCGTGATGGCATTAATGCCGTGATTGAAGATTTGTTATTACAGGCGAAGCTTGAGGTAGAACATGTCTTAGATATTGTCTGTGTCGCCAACCCGATTATGCATCATTTAATATTAGGCATAGACCCAGTTGAATTGGGTGGCGCACCCTTTGCCTTAGCGACTCAGGCATCGCTAAATTTAGCAGCGAGAGATTTAAACCTATCGCTCGCCAAGGGCGCAAGGCTTTATATGTTGCCGTGCATTGCTGGGCATGTCGGTGCAGATGCAGCAGCGGTGGCTTTATCGGAAGCGCCATATAAACAAGAGGCGATTACTTTAATCATAGATGTCGGCACAAATGCAGAAATTATTTTAGGCAATAAAGATAAATGCGTGTCAGCCTCTGCACCGACAGGCCCTGCTTTTGAGGGCGCACAAATTGAACATGGGCAACGTGCCGCGCCGGGCGCAATCGAAAAAGTACGCATTGATCCAATTACCTTAGAGCCTAAATTTAAGGTGATTGGCATTGAGGAATGGTCGGATGAGGCATCATTTCCTGAGCAAGCCAAAAAAACGGGCGTTACCGGTATTTGTGGCTCGGGCATTATTGAAGCCATCGCGACATTATTTTTAGCGGGCGTGATTCAAGCGGATGGTGTCATGAACGGTGCACAGGCAGCGCAATCCTCTCGCATTATAAAAAATGATAAAAC
>JAZGFQ010000156.1:0-14021 GCA_036479635.1 Arenicellales bacterium | reverse complement strand
CGTGGTATAAGAACCTGGGCAATACGTCGAGTAGTAACTGGCAAAAAAACATCATCGTAGCGTCAACCAATAACACGCACACAGTTAAATTGGGCGATATGGATAACGACGGTGATTTAGACGTAGTTACCGGTACGCCGTGGTCTAATAGTGCTTCGAGTATTGCAGTGCGGGTTTATTATAATAACGGTGCAGGCGGCTTTGGCGCAGCGCAAGTGGTTGAGGCTGGCAAGGGTTTGTACTCAGGTGTGGTGTACGACATTGATGGTGACGGTGACTTGGATATTGTCGGTCAAAATAAGTACGCGCGTTCATCAAAACCATACGTGTACGAGAATTTATTAGCGCGCTGTACGCCACCACCGCCAACAACGCCTAACAAAGGTTTTAGCTTGGCTGCCATTATCATGCTTTTGTTGGAATAGTTTATGCAAAGGTTTCGTAGAAATTAAATCGCCGTTAATCGTTACTTTTTGTATAAATATTTTAGAATATTCAGTAACAAGACCGTGTTTTTTATTACAAAAAACTCATCGGCGCACCGATACAGTTGCAATTTGAGCCAACGTATTTCTAAGATAGCTACGATATTATTTTGACTTAAATGGTGCTTTGTAGCGCAGCAGTTTAAGGCGATGCTTCACAAAGTCGAAAACTCATGACTTATTCGTGCTATGGAACGGCTCTTTGAGCTTGGTAAAGTATCGCCCTTGAATTACCGCGCGCTGCTCTCAAGTTTAAATTAACCGCCACCGCCTTTGCGGAGAACGTAGTGACAATGTTTGTTGAGTGACGCTAAACAAAATCAACCCACTTTCAACATTTGTTTCCACCAAGCAGGCTTGTCATCTTTTTCTAGCAACCATGCCACTAAATCTATCGGCGAAGTTTTTGAAAGCGTCCATTTAGGCAAGACCGTTGAGCCACTGCTGCCGCAAGAGGCACCCATTTTTCTGGGGTGATAAATCTTAAGTAAGCTTGGATCATTGAGATCATCGGTATATACCACACCGCAATAATCAGCATCATGCTCTTCGCGTAAGAACTGATCGATATCGATTAACTGAGATTTTAACTCGGCTTCGTTGAGCGTGGCGCCCGGCAACTCGGCACCAATCTCATAAAGATACCAGCCGTCATCTGCATTCAGGTTTTGCCAAATAGCATCCCATTGTGGCCAACGCAGTACGCCGTGCATACGGGATTGGTACAGGCTGAGAAACACTAAGTTTTGCTTGGCTACGGTCATGTAGAAATCTTATTCTATTGGTTCAATTAAATGTGCTTGGCGAAAGCCGCGTGGTAAGAATTTGCCGCGTTGTGCGCGCGTGCCGATATACGGCTCAAAATCATTCGGCTTTAGGTTCAAATAACGCTTGCCTGCGTGCAGGCGTAATTTCTGACCTTCTTGAAAAGCACACACACTGATGACAAATTCCTCACCTTCATTGAACTTGGCTTTCGGTATGTTCATCAATTTGACCCCTTTGCCACGAGAAAGTTTCGGTAATTCAAAGGCGGTAAAAATCAGTAAGCGCCCCGTATTTGAAATGACGGCAATCCAGTCATCATCTACATTTGTTACTTTTTGAGGGCTTAACACGGCCGCGCCTTCAGGTACTTTCAAGGTGGTTTTTCCCGCTTTATTACGCGTCACCATTTCGCTGAGTTCACCAATAAAACCATAGCCTGCGCTGGTGGTAAGCAAGTATTGTTGCGTACCTTCGGCAAGCATCATGCCGGTGAAGCTTGCGCCTGCAGGCGGGTTTAAGCCGCTGTTTAAGGGCTCGCCTAAACTGCGCGCAGAAGGCAGAGAATGCGCCGGTACGCTATAAGCACGGCCGGTGGAATCAAGCACCACGAGATGATCATTACTGCGCCCTGAAGCGCTGCTTAGCAGATGATCACCTGATTTAAAGTTAAGCTTTTCTGCATCAATGTCATGGCCTTTGGCCGCGCGTATCCAACCCTTTTCAGACAGTACCACCGTAATCGGTTCAGCCGAAATAAGCTGGTTTTCATCTAAGGCTTTAGCCGCAGTGCGCGCCACTAACGGCGAGCGTCGATCATCGCCAAACTCTTCAGCATCGGCGATAAGTTCTTTTTTAACTAAAGTTTTAAGTCGAGCGTTAGAGTTTAAAATCGTCTCAAGTTTTGTTTGCTCTTCAGCTAACGCCGCTTGTTCTTCTTGGATTTTGATCTCTTCAAGTTTGGCGATTTGACGCAAACGTAATTCTAAAATCGCCTCAGCTTGGCGTTCGCTAATACTAAACGCTTCGACTAATGCAGGTTTAGGTTGGTCAGAATTTCGAATGATGCGAATCACTTCATCGATATTCAAAAACGCCACCATCAAACCCTCTAAGGTGTGCAAGCGATCGATGACTTTCTCTAAGCGATGTGAGAGGCGCTTACGTACCGTGCTTAATCGAAAATCTAACCATTCTTGTAGACAGTCTTTTAAACCAAATACGCGTGGCGAACCACTTAAATCAATCATGTTTAAATTGATGCGATATGATTTTTCTAAATCAGTAGTGGCGAACAAATGTTGCATCAACATTTCAACATCTACCCGATTTGAACGTGGTTCGATGATGAGGCGTGTGGGGAAATCTTGATCCGATTCGTCGCGTAAATCGCTGACCATTGGCAATTTCTTCGCCGCCATTTGCGCGGCAATTTGCTCTAAAATTTTGCTGCCCGAGGCTTGATAAGGTAGCGCAGAGATAACGATTTCATTGTTCTCTTTTACCCACACCGCACGTTGGCGTATCGAGCCTTTACCCGTGGCATACATCTCACGAATTTCATGCTCAGGGGTGATGATCTCTCCAGTGGTGGGTAAATCAGGGCCCAGAATAAATTGGCAAATATCGTCTAAGCTGGCCTTAGGTTTGTCGAGTAAATGTACGCAAGCGGAAATTACCTCGCGCATATTATGCGGCGGAATATCGGTGGCCATGCCCACGGCAATGCCAGATCCGCCGTTCAACAAAACATTAGGGACACGCGCAGGCAATAAACGTGGCTCTTTTAAGGTGCCATCAAAGTTAAGACCCCATTCAATTGTGCCTAGCCCCAGTTCTTGCAATAATAGTTTCGCATAAGGCGTCATGCGTGATTCGGTATAACGCATGGCGGCGAAAGATTTAGGGTCATCTTGTGAGCCCCAGTTTCCTTGTCCATCAATCAAAGGGTAACGATAACTAAACGGCTGCGCCATCAGCACCATCGCTTCATAACAAGCTGAATCGCCGTGAGGGTGGAACTTACCTAAAACATCGCCCACCGTTCGCGCGGATTTTTTAAATTTTGCCGTGGCGTGTAAACCTAGATCACTCATGGCATAAACAATGCGTCGTTGTACGGGTTTTAAGCCATCAGCGATATTCGGCAATGCGCGGTCGAGGATCACGTACATTGAATAATTAAGATAAGCACGCTCGGCGAAATCCGCCATTTCCATGCGCTCTAAAGATTGATTATTTTGCATTGATTATAAATCTAGGGTGATGGTTTAGGCGGTAGGTTACTGAGATTCAAGCAAGGTTTTAAGGTTAACCAAGCCTTCTTCATAAGATTGCCCCACCCATTTATCAAGCATTAAGCCAAAATAACGCGAGATGGTTTTATCGAAATACGTATCAAACGCCCATATTACGGTGGTTTGTCCATTCGCTTCACTCAAGTTAAATTGTGCGGTGGCAGGCTCGCCCGTACCGAAATCTAAGCTTGTTTTAACGAAATCAACGCCATTCGATTCTAAAATTTCTTGTGAACCCTTGCCAACATGTTCATGTACGCTGGTCCATTGTATTTTTGCACCCTTGCCTTTCTCTGCCCCCGTGAAGGTATATTCCGTGCTGGGATCAATTTTTGCCCAAGGCGACCATTGATTAAACTTACGAAAATCGTTTATATAAGGGAAAACTTTGTTCAATGGAGCATTAATGGTAATTTGGCGCTCAACGTGCTGCGCGGTCGGCAGGAACAAGCCGATCACACCTGCGATGATGATGAAGGCCATCACAGACAGTAAAATTATTTTAAAAATTTTCATAAAGGGCCTTTAATAGAGTATGGGTTATCGTGTTATTATTTAAGCATGAAACAAACAAATGGATAGACGAAATTATAGCATTGTGAGCCGTTGGGCGTTAGTCACATGGCACGGGGTCAGGCGCTCTTTTTGGGGCGCTTTGTTTTGTATTATGAGCAGCCAAAACGCTTGGGCGACGTTTCCTTCTGCGCTAAATACCGCGCTGGCTAAGTATAAAATCCCAGCTGCTTCAGTCAGTGCCTTAGTTATTCCGCTGGATTCAAATACAGCATTGTTGTCGCACTTGAGCGAAAAACCGCGCAATCCTGCATCGGTGATGAAGTTGCTCACTACTTATGCCGCTTTAGATATTCTAGGGCCAGCACATACGTGGAAAACGCAATATTATATTAATGGGAGTTTGGAAAATGGCATCTTAGACGGCGATTTAGTCATCAAAGGCGGTGGCGACCCATATTTAGTACAAGAACAACTCTGGTTGCATTTAGCCGAGCTGCGCGCCAAAGGTTTGAAAAAAATCAGCGGAAATTTACTCATTGATAACAGCACCTTTGATTTACCCATGTTTGATCGCGCTAAGTTCGACCAACAGCCCACGCGCTTATATAACGTGGGGGCGAATGCGAGCATGGTGAATTTTAATGCCAGCCGTTTTCGTTTTCAGCCTGATGATGGAAAAATCAAGATCTTGCTAGACCCACCCATGCATAACGTGGTGGTGAATAATCAGCTAAAGGCGGCCAAAGGTAAATGTCGTGGCGCGCAAAGCGGTTGGTCCATCGATTTTGTTGAGAAAAAGGGCACGGCATATGTGGCTTTAACGGGCAAATATCGCAGCCGATGCGGCACCTATGATTTACGCCGCTCGGTATTAAAGGCCGATGCTTATTTATTTGGTTTATTTACGTATCTTTGGCGTAGTTTAGGCGGGGAGTTTAGTGGCGGCTTTGCACAGGCAGAAGTCAAAGAAGAGGCCAAACCGTATTACACGGGCAGTGCTAAAACCTTAGCCGAAGTGATCAACGGCACCAATAAGTACTCTAATAATTTACTGGCACGGCAATTATTGCTCGCCATTGGCCAGCATAATTTTCCAGAAGGCACCAGCGTGGCAGATGGGGTCAATTCGGTGCGAGCGTGGCTGAAAGATAAAAACATCTCCATGCCTAATTTGTTTCTTGAAAATGGCGCAGGCTTATCGCGCAGTATTTCGCTTTCAGCTAAAGGCCTTGGTCACTTGTTGGTTCACGCACACCACAGCGCTTATCAGCCTGAATTCTTATCTTCATTTTCTTTAACCAGTGTGGATGGCACGATGCGTAAACGCTTAAAGGCATTGAAACTGGGCGGTAAGGCGCGTTTAAAAACGGGCTATATCAAAGGCGTGCGAAGCTTGGCAGGTTATGTGCGCGCGAACAGCGGCAAAGATTATGCGGTGGTGTTATTGATACAAGATAAAAAAGTGAATTTTAGTAATGGCAATCAAATACAGGATGTTTTAATTAAGTGGGTGTTGGAGAAGGGCTAGGTCGAGAATTTTGTGTGCATGCAATATAATGAAAAATGCATTATACTTGAAGCATTATCGTATTTTGGAATAAGAGATGCCTTCCTTGCAAGTGAGAGAATTACCCGAAAATATTTATCGATTATTGCAGCAACAAGCGATGGCCGAGCATCGAAGCTTGGCTCAAGAGGCCATTGTTGTACTGGCAAAAGGATTGAATTCATCGCTCACGCCCCAAGCGCGGCGTGCGAGCCTATTACAAAAAATTGAGGCTCAGGCGAGCAACAGCCAGAAAGTGCTTTCTTTAGACCCTGCAGAACTGATTCGAGAAGATAGAGATAGATGATTATTGTTCTAGATGCCAGCGCAGCGGTTGAAATCGACTTAAACCGGCCACAGTCAAAACGCTTGAGCGATAGTGTGCTTGAGGCGGAATGGGTTATCGCGCCGACTATATATATTGCCGAAACCAGCAATGTAATGGGAAAATATCATCAACATGCAGGCTTACCATTGAAAGATTGCGAGCAGCATTTAGAGCAGTTAATGGCCTTGCCGGATGATTTTATTAATGAAGAAACTTTATTTCGAGAAGCATTTTCTTTGAGTTGCAGTTTGGCGCACTCGGTTTATGATATGTTGTATCTAGTGCTGGCAAGGCGTAACAATGCAACGATACTCAGTATGGATAAAAAGCTGCAGGCATTAGCAGCCCAAATTGGCGTAAGCTGCGTATAGGTTTATTTCGCATTCAAGCCTTGCTGAATCACGCCGCCGCCCAAGCAATGCTCGCCTGAATAAAATACCAACGATTGCCCAGGTGCAATGGCGCGTTGTGAGCTTTTAAAATGTACGCGGGCCTGGTTATTGCTATAAGCCACAATGGTGCAAGCTTGGTCTATTTGCCTGTAGCGTGTTTTGGCTTTGCATTCTAATGGCAGCACGGGCGAACAGGCGCTGACCCAACTCACCGCTTCTGTAATGACAATTTGTTTGTGTAAGGCGGGGTGATCATGGCCTTGCACGACATACAGCACGTTTTTCTCAACATCTTTGCTGGCCACAAACCACGGCTCGCCGGTGTCGTCTGATTTATCCATGCCACCAATGCCTAAGCCATTACGTTGGCCGATGGTGTAGAACATCGCACCGCGATGGGTGCCGATGGTTTGACCATTGAGTGTTTTAATCTCGCCAGCTTTAACGGGTAAATATTGATTTAAGAAGTCTTTAAAACGGCGCTCACCGATGAAGCAAATACCCGTAGAATCTTTTTTATCTTTTACGGTAAAGCCAATTTCATTGGCGCGTTCGCGCACTTGGCTTTTATGCATATGCCCCACGGGGAACAAAGATTTCATTAATTCTTGTTGGCCAATGGTGTGCAGAAAATAGGTTTGATCTTTTTCTGGGTCAGCGCCTTTTTTAAGACTGAGACGATTCTCATAGATTGATTTTTGTGCGTAGTGTCCTGTGGCAATAAAATCAGCCCCAAGCGCCATAGCGCGCTCCATGAAAGTTTTGAATTTTATCTCACTGTTACATAAGATGTCAGGGTTGGGCGTGCGACCCACTTTATATTCGCGCAAGAAATGCACGAACACATTTTCCCAATATTCATGCGAGAAATTAGCGGTTTCTAAATGAATGCCAAGTAAGCTACAAACGGATTTAGCATCGGCGAGATCGACCTCTGCTGCACAATATTTAGCATCGTCGTCCTCTTCCCAGTTTTTCATAAACAAGCCGACGACTTCGTAATCAGCTTCTAATAATTGCGCGGCGGCAACGGCAGAATCAACGCCACCAGACATCCCCACGATAACGCGGCGGCCATGATCTTTTTTCCACAGAGACATAAATAGAAAATGATTTAATTAAATAAGCGGCGCAATAATGAGCCAGGTTTTTTATCTTTATCTTGAGAGCTATCAAGATAAGACGTGAAAAATGGGATTTTCTCCCATTCTTGAGTGGTTTGAATATAAGGTAAATAGCCATTATGTTGGAACCAAGAATCGACCACCCATTGCTCAGCGCCCTCTAGTGTTTCAATTTGCCCTGCCCAATGTTGGTCAAAAATCGCGCGACGATAAGCGCGATCGATGACTTTATGATGTTTAAGCAGGTCATTTTCCTCAAATAGTTTCAGGTAAGCCGTGGTGTTTAAAGATTCATCAATGCAATCTAACTGACCGGGAAATTCGGCTTCATCGGGTAAATCACCACCGACATCACGGTGGGTTGGGGTATGCTTTCCTACGATCACTTCCATCCACCCGATGGCGTTTTTAATGTGCCCGCGTTCGGCAGCAGCATTGGGCGATGCTTGGGCGAACCAATTTGCAACGCTGTCCCACTCACTTTGGCTAAGTGAAATGGTTTGGGGGTTTTTGCAGCTAAAATCCATGCAGATTTTAATCTGGTCAATGCCCGTAGCAGCGAAACTTGCCGTATTAAGCAAGGCAAGATTCAGTAGTACCCATAGAGGAATACTGAGCAAAAAGGTAGGTTTGGGCATCGTAAACATATCGATAGTATAAGCGCATGGTTGATCTACGTCATATTTTTGTCTTGGTGTTTTATTAGCAAAGCCTTATAATTCGCACAAGCAAATGAGAATAATTCGCATTTATATCTATATAGAGGTATTAAGAATCATTCGCATTTAAAATATTATCTGCACATCTTAAATCAATGTGTATGAACAGAAGCAAAATGAAAACAAATTTTAAAACTAAAGCGATGCTAAGCAGTGTTGCCGCGATCTTATTAAGTGCCTTTTCACCCTCACTTTGGGCCGAGGAAGAAGTCAATATTTACTCTTATCGTAAGCCTGAATTGATTGACCCAATGTTCGAAGCCTTTACAAAAGACACAGGCATTAAAGTGAATGTGGTGTTTGCTAAAAAAGGCATGCTAGAACGCTTAAAGCGTGAAGGCCGCAATACCCCTGCTGATTTAGTCTTTACAGTAGACATCGGTCGCTTAGCTGATGTTAAAAGCGCAGGCTTAACCCAAGCAGTTGAATCAGATAATTTGAACGCAGCCATACCAAGTTATGTACGCGATACTGAAAACCACTGGTTTGGTTTGACCCAGCGCGCGCGCTTTATCGTCGTCTCTAAAAACCGCGTCAAGGAAGGCGAAGTATTAAGCTATGAAGACTTAGCTAAACCCAGTTTAAAGGGCCGTATTTGTACGCGCTCAGGCAAACATGCGTATATGGTGGCCTTAACCGCTGGCATGATGGCGCATCACGGTAATGAAGCAGCTGAAATTTGGCTATCCGGCGTAAAGGCGAATTTAGCGCGTAAGCCACAAGGTAATGATCGCGGGCAAGTGAAGGCGATTAAAGAAGGCGAGTGTGATGTTGCCGTCATCAACCATTACTATATGTATAAAATGCTACAAGATGCCGAGCAAACACAGTGGGCGAATGCAGTGAACGTGATTTTCCCGAACCAGGCTGGTCGCGGCACGCATATGAATATCAGTGGCATGGCGATGACCAAACACGCCAAGCACCCAGAAAATGCTTTAAAATTAATGAAGTATTTAGCCAGTGATGAAATACAAAAGATGTATGCAGATTTAAATGGCGAATACCCCGTTAAAGAGCGCGTCAAACTTTCTAGCCATTTAGCCCGTTGGGGTGAATTTAAGCGCGATACTTTAGACCTTACAAATATTGCCTCTAACCGCGCCGAAGCCATTAAAATGACGGATCGAGTTGCGTATGATGATTAAGGCTTGTTGATGCTAGGCAAGCATCCAGCAAAAAAACAAGGTGCTGACTTCTGGCAAGTCGGCACCTTTTTGGTGGCAGGGCTGGCGATTATGCCCATCCTCGCCATCGCTTATTTAGCCTTCTTTCCAAAGGAGAATATCTGGCCGCATTTATTTGCCACCTCTTTGCCTACCTATGTTTCTAGCACCTTCATTTTAATGTTGGGCGTGGGTACGAGTATTTTTCTAACGGGCGTTAGCACCGCTTATTTAGTCTCAAATTATCAGTTCCCTGGCCGCCGTGTATTTGAGTGGTTGTTGCTATTACCCTTAGCCATGCCCGCCTATGTGATCGCGTATGTTTATACCGATTTTTTAGAATTTGCTGGCCCGGTGCAATCGTCCCTGCGGGAATGGTTTGGTTGGTCGCTGGCATCAGATTACTGGTTTCCAGCAATACGCTCGATGGGCGGTGCAGTGACATTGATGGGCTTGGTGTTATACCCTTATGTTTATATGCTCGCGCGGGCAGCCTTTTTAGAACAATCTAGCTCAACCTTAGAAGTGAGCCGTTTGCTTGGGCGCGGGCCGATTAAAACATTTTTAACCGTGTCCCTACCCATCGCGCGCCCTGCGATTGCCGTGGGCGTGGCACTCGGCTTGATGGAAACCTTAAACGATTTCGGCACGATAGATTTCTTTGCCGTGAAAACGCTCACCGCAGGTTTATATGATGTATGGCTAGGCATGGGTAATTTAGGCGCCGCGGCGCAAATTGCCATGACGATGCTAGCCTTTGTGGTGCTGTTGTTAAGCTTGGAGTATTTTGGCAGGCGCAAACAGGGCTTTTATCAATCTGAGCAACGCTTTAAAGAAAAACAACGCCAAGTATTAACGGGCAGATGGAAATGGATAGGATTTCTTACCTGTGCCGTGCCTGTTACCTTAGGGTTTATTTTGCCGTTTATATTATTACTACAATTAGCGTGGGCGTATTTTGATGTGTCGTGGACGAGTGAATTCCGTCGTTATGCGCTGAATAGTATTGGTTTGTCGCTGGTCGCAGCGCTGGTGACGGTCAGCATTGCGATCGTCATCGCCTACACGCGCCGCTTGAAAAAAGGCAAAAAATTACTCATCGCTTCGCGCGCCGCCTCTTTGGGTTATGCAGTGCCGGGTGCCGTGCTGGCGATTGGCGTAATCGTGCCATTCGCAGCTTTTGATAATGGCTTAGATGCTTTTATGCGCGAGACTTTTAATATCTCAACGGGCTTATTATTAAGCGGCACTTTATTTGCAGTCGTGTTTGCCTATGTAGTGCGCTTTTTAGCGGTATCGATTGGTTCGGTAGAATCGAGCCTATCTAAAGTCTCCGAATCAATGGATATGGCCGCGCAAACCATGGGTTATTCAAGGTTGAATATTTTACGAAAATTTCACCTACCCTTAATTAAGGGCGGTATTTTAACGGCGAGTTTGGTGGTGTTTGTCGATTGCATGAAAGAATTACCCGCTACGCTTATTTTACGACCGTTTAATTTCGAAACCTTAGCCACGCATGTTTATCAATTTGCCTCAGATGAAATGATTGGTGAAAGCGCTTTGGGCGCATTATTTATTGTGTTAGCGGGTTTATTGCCCGTCATATTAATTAGTCGTACGATTGGCAGAACAAGCTTTCTGGGCAGAAAGCAAAACACGCCTAAGCCTTCAGGTATTAAAACATGACGCCCTTACTAGAAATTAAAAACGTACGCTGTGATTATCAAGATACTACCGCAGTCGTCGATGCTTCTTTTAGCTTAAACCAAGGTGCACGGGCGTGTTTATTGGGCCCCAGTGGCTGCGGAAAAACCACCTTATTGCGCGCGATTGCAGGCTTCGTACCGGTGAGTAGTGGCGAGATTTATATCGATGGCCAGTTAGTGTCTAGCCCTGATGTGATGGTTGCGCCTGAGCATCGCCAATTAGGCATGGTGTTCCAAGATCACGCTTTATTTCCACACATGACGGTGGGGGATAATGTGGCAGCAGGGATTAGTTCATTAGCCAATAAAGCGCGCAGAGCCTTGGTGATGACGACGCTAGACCGCGTGGGTTTGGCGGGCAAAATACATCATTATCCACATGAACTTTCAGGCGGCCAGCAACAACGCGTTGCCTTAGCGCGTGCGCTCGCGCCGCGCCCAAAATTATTGTTAATGGATGAGCCTTTTTCGAGTTTAGACGTTGAGCTAAGAGAGCGCTTAAGTTTACAAGTGCGCGAGCTGGTTGAAAACACGGGTACCACCTGTATTATGGTTACACACGACCAAAAAGATGCCTTTAGTTTTGGGCAAGAATTGGGCGTAATGGGCGAAGGGAAAATCGTACAATGGGACAGCACTTATGAGGTGTATCATGAACCTAACTCTATGTTTGTTGCAGATTTCATCGGCCAAGGCGTGTATCTCGATGGCAAGGTGATCGATGACCATACCGTTAAAACTGAATTGGGAGAACTTAAAGGCAAAGTGCCATTGGGTTGTCGTTCAGGCTGCCCTGTGAAAGTGTTGGTGCGCCCAGATGATGTGGTGCACGATGATGAGAGTACTTTGACCGCGCGCATCGTCTCGCGTGAATTCCATGGTTCCAATTATATGTATACCCTAGAGCTAGAAAGCGGCACAAAAATTTTATCCATGGTGCATTCACATCATCGCCATGCCATGGGTGAGCAATTAGGCATTGAACTTGAGTTGGATCACCTGGTCGTATTTAAAGACTTAGATGCGCAAGCGCGTATGCAGGCACAAGCCTAATATTGGCCTAAGCCTCAAGAAGTTACATTAATATTTGGTAACATGCTTGGGTAACTTTGATGCTGAGTTTGGGCTACAATCTATTCATTCACATTAAAATGGTTTTATAATTTTGCAAAATGTCCGATCTTTATGGCTGCTCATGTTCTTGGGCTTATCTGCGTGTAGCAGTGTCGAGAAAAAAGCTGAACTAAAAAGTTCGCTTGAGGTTCAGCCACCAACGGCCGTGACCACGGCACCCACTGAATCAGCCTCTCCTAATGAGGCTTCTGGTCTCACAGCTGATTTATTATATGATTTGTTATTATCTGGTTTTGCCTTCCAAGCAGGTGAACTCGAAACGGCGAGTGTTGCGTTAAGCCGTGCGGCGCGTGCCTCGGGCGATGTTGAACTGAATTCCCGTGCCGCACGCATGGCGCTTCATAGCAAGCAATATGCTGAGGCAGCAAAACTCGGGCAAGATTGGATTGCGCAAAACCCCAAAGATCATTTGGCTTTTATCATTACCGCTTTGGCCGCCATCTTAGATGACAACAGCGAACTTTCTCTAGACACATTAACGGCTTTATTAGCGCAAGATGAAAGTCTGCTGGGTTTACGTTTTCAGCAAATTGGTGAAGTATTTTTAAAGCATGCTGATCGGCCAGCCGCATATTTAATGTTAGAGGAATTGGTCAGTTCGCATTCACAAGTACCGCAAGCTTGGATGGTATTAGCAGGTTTAGCACAGCGCAATAAAGACACGGCAAAAATGTTGTTAGCACTTGATAAAGTGTTGGCGCTGGATGCTGAGAATCAATCTGCGGCGGGTTATAAGCTGGCGGCATTAGAAGCGAACAAAACCGCACAGGCGAATTTTGCGCAAGATTATTTACTCGCTCACCCCCAAGCGCATATTTTTCATATGCAGTATGTGCGCTTGTTGCTCCGAGCAGATGAAGATAAATTAGCCTTAGAGCAGGTGCTGGCCTTATTGGAAACTGATGCTGAGAATGCCGATGCAGTGAATATAGCCGCCCTGTTATACCAAGGTGAGGAAGATTATAAAAATGCGGCAATGTTATTTAAGCGCCGCTTAGTGCTGACGCCTGAAGATGATCGTAGTCGTATTTATTACGCTAGTGCCTTACAGCATTTAAAGCGATACGACGACGCGAAGATAATCTTGGCAGAAATTAAAGATAAAACAGAAGTGTTTGATGGGCAGCGACAAATGGCCTTGGTGATCGAACAAGATGAAGGCATTGACGGCGCTTTGGCTTTTTTAGAGACGGTACGCGGGCACGACCAAGCGCAAAATGTGCAGCTAATTGTGGATAAAGAGCTCATGCTTAAACGCGCTGAGCGTAAGCAAGAAGCGCTAAAAGTCATTAACGAAGGCCTAGTTTTATACGACGATGATACTTTACGTTACCACCGCGCGTTGATGACGGTGGATATGGATGACTTAAAAACCCATGAAAGCGATATGCGGATTTTATTGGCACGTAAGCCTGAAAACCCGCATTATCACAACACCTTAGGTTATTCCTTATTAACGATGTCTGACCGCTTAGAAGAGGCAACTGAATTCATTAACAAGGCACATGCTTTAAAACCAGATGACCCTTATATTCTAGACAGTAAAGGTTGGCTCGAATATAAAAAAGGCGATTTCATGGCGGCGCTGAAGTTCCTGAAACAGGCATATGCGATAGATCAAGATGCTGAAATTGCCGCGCATATTGGTGAAGTGCATTGGGTGAATGGCGAGCAACAAAAAGCACGTGACTATTGGCAAAAAGGCGATAAAATCGACGCGAAAAATAAATCCTTGATTGAGATTAAAGCTCGATTTTTAAAATAGTTTCGGCCCTACCTTCGTATGACAAAAATATATATTGATGCACAATCCTTGTTGGAAGATTCATTCTTACTCGGC
>JAZGFQ010000155.1:0-5711 GCA_036479635.1 Arenicellales bacterium | reverse complement strand
TGTAAAATAGAGCCGACTGCCACTGCACCGCCTAGTCTTTCAGTTATTTTATAGCCAATATTACTGGCATCTAGAAAGGATAACATTGTATGTCTTCGCACCTGCGGCATGAAGAATTTTCTGAATAATATCAGACATTAAAAGGCGATTTATTTAGACTAAACGTGCCGCAGCGCATAAATTCTTGAGTTTTGAGTGTGCAAGTTCCCAGCCCAACAAGCCTAAGCCACAATCCGGGGCGGCAATTAATCGTTCGGCATCAATATGGTTTAATGCGCGTAATAAGCGTTCACGAATTTCATCTACCGTTTCTAGTTTGGTTTTGGCGATGGCCACTGCACCAAAAATAACAGTGGTGGTAGCAAAGCGCTCGAGTAGGCTTAGATCGTTATAACGGTGAGCATCTTCTAAAGAAACGGCCTGTATGCTGGAATACTCAATGGCATCGGCCAAATCAAAATACGCTAGTTGATCTGCCTTTGGGTAATCATTGTTATCGAGCTTATCAGGGTAACCGCAGCACATATGAACAGTGCGCGTGACCGAAGCAGGGCATTGATGAAATGCACGTTCTAAATTTTCAAAGCCGAAATTAAGCGCATCATCTGTTTTACGTGCAAAGACAGGTTCATCAATTTGAATGTGCTGGCAACCCGCATTCGCTAAGGCTAAAACTTCTTGATTTAATGCCTTAGCCAGATCAGCGCCTCTTTGTTTGGGGTGTTGGTAAAAATTATCTGCCGTCGTGTCGCCTATTGTCATTGGGCCAGGGAGGGTGATTTTAACGGGCTTGTCTGTAAACTGTTGAGCACGCTGCCAGTCTTTATATAAGAATGGCTGGCGCGCCTTAACGGCTTGAGTAATGGTGGGTAATTTAGCGTGAAATGTGCCGCCTCTTAATGAGGTGTTGGTTAGCTGAGTAAAATCAATGCCTTCAATATGTCGGCAGTGGTAGTGAATATAGTTTTCACGTGGCACTTCTCCATCACTGGGAATATCGATGCCCGCGCCTACTTGTTGATGGATAACCTCTTTAACCGCGCGAGCAAGCGTTTGATCAGCCTCTGCGCCTAATGCATCAAAAGCTTGTTGCCAAAGTTGGGTTGGATCAGAACCATCGGGGCCAGCCGCTTGGTTAAACCAATCGGGTAGGGCGAGGTAATCTGGTTTCGGATATGCACCGATGCAAGTCGTGAGTATGCTCATAAGTTTAAGAATTCTTCCTGAGAGTAAGGTTTTTATCGCGCCTAGTTTGTGCCTGATTGCTCATGTACGACAGAAATCATGGTGATGCCTGCGAGCTTAAAAATATCCATCGCATCCATGAAGGCTGAGCCCATGATGCCAAACATTGTTTTGACCTCATTGGCCACCATGGTTTCTACGAAAGCTTCACTGGGTGTCATTCTTGGCATGGTTTATCTCTTAAATTTAAAGGGTTCAGTATTCAGGAATCTATCTTTATGCGTAGAGCTTATCGATGCTTTGCATTAAGTGATAGTAACAAGTAAAACGAATTATCTGTGCCAGAAACAAGCATGCTGAATGTTTCAGGCTAATCAGATGCTTCAAACATTAAATTTAATGTGTCCTCAGCCATGAAACCAGATAAATCGGGCAGCTTTAGCGTTATTTTACGCTCGGGCAATGCAGATATATTTTTAACGTTTAAGGTCTGTGATTTATGTTGCACTATTAAGCGCCCGTGGCTAATACGACTGCTATGGGTTTTTAACTTAATGTGTAAGGTATTGGCATTAGTTTGAATAGGTAGTGCGATCAGTGATGGCGTCACGTACTTTATATGCGCGTTATCATGTTTGATTTCGATTCTAGGCATGCGTTGATTCAGCGAGCCGGTCAAGCTTGCGTGAATATGTTGGGCAGTATCAACTCCTTCTTGCCAGCAAGTGCCTGCGGTTTCAACGGGGTGCGTCATATTGCCGATGGCGAAATAGTTTGGGTCAGAGCAGCGGTTAAATTGATCAATCAACGGCAAGCCTGTTTGTGGATTAACCTTAAGGTGGCTGGCGCGCATGAGTGAGGATTCAGGAATGAACTGGCCTGTAAAGATCACGCCATCACATTCGATTAGTTGCGTATCCCCTAAAGCATCGCGCACTTTAAGCCCCGTAACAGTTTGCTTGCCAATGATCTCAATCACCGTGGTATTGAGATGGATCGGCACACCGAGCAGGGCAGATAAGCTTTGAGAACCCATTTTTGAAGTGATGCGTGCATTGGGTTCGATCATCGCAACAGGGCGAATTTTCGCATGGCGGCAGGTTAATAAGGCTGAGAATGACACCAATTCAGTGCCAATAATCACCGGCTGCTTAAAGGGTTGTTGTTGGTGAAGATAAACCGCAGATTGCAGCGTGCCAGTTGTCATCACGCCTGCAGGACGTTGCCCAGAAACTAAGCGACCTGCGCGCGGTGTTTCGCGTGCGCCCGTGCAAATAATGACGCGCTCGGCTTTCAGTGTTTGCAAGCCCTCAAGTGTGCTTAATTGTAAGCAGCCATCTGGTTCAATGGCTGAAACCGTTGTGTTAAAGCGAAAAGTGACCCTTGCTTTTTTAGCGCGTTTAACTAGGTTTTGTGCATAACGCTGCCCCGTATAAACACGTTTAAATTCACGCATTCCAAACGGAGGATGGCCGCAATGTCTGGGGATTCCACCCGCGTAGGCTTCCCTTTCAAGAATTATAACGCGCTTAAGCCCCAAACGTTTGAGCTCCGTCGCTGCCGCGAGCCCAGAAGGCCCGCCGCCGATGATGGCAACCTCGCAGTCGTAAATGGCGAGCGTATCAGTCATTCTGCGTTTCCTTTTTGATACGCTTTTCCATCTGTTGGTTCAATAGGCTATTAGCCTTTGCTTGGCAGTAGAACCCTTGGCAGCGCCCCATGGTGACGCGCGTGCGCCGCTTTAGACCATTTAAACTTGCCACTGGGAGCACGCCCGTTAAGGCAGTTTTGATTTCTCGCGCCGTGACGCGCTCGCAATGGCAAACGATACCTTCATTACCTGAAGCTTGCCAATCACGCGCGCTGACGTCTGAAATTTGCTGTACTTTGGGGGAATGAATGTCTTTAAGGGGTGTGTGCGAATGGCCGTCATCTGCATAGCGCTGAAATACACGGCTGGCGATGCCAAGCGCGGCACTTAAGCCCGTTGAGCGGATGCCGCCAACGCTGATATAGTGTTGATCAGTATAGTGTTTGATACAGAAATCTTTAAATTCAGTGGCAGGGCGGATGCCTGCATAAGTGGCATTGACGGGCACATTAGCCAAGGCAGGTAACATGGATTCCCCTTTAGCACGCAGCATTTCAAGCGCCTCTTGCTGAACGGAAGCGTCGTCGCGGCTTATTTGTTCTTCAGCGGTCGGGCCAACTAAAACCTTGCCAAAAGCCGTGCGGCAAATCACCACGCCTTTGGTGATGTCGTTCGGTACAGGTAAAATGATCGATTTAAGCAGGGCGTAAGCGGGTGTGTCGTACACCCAAAACTGGCCTTTTCTGGGGCGAATATTAAAGGCGCTACTGCCAATGAAGCGTTGATCAACGATATCACCATACAAGCCCGCGCAATTAATGACGGTGGTGGCGAGTATGCGTCCTTTAGACGTATTAATTTGCCATTTATCGCCTTCAAATTGGCTGTCTAATACTTCACAGTCACGCATGATGCTTGCGCCGTTTTCGATGGCTTGTAGCAAATACATAAATGGGGTTGTCCAAGGGTCGATCACATATTCGTGCGGAACGTGAATGCCTGCCTTAAGGTGTTTTGCCAAGGCAGGTTCTTTCTTTAAAATAACGTCTGCGCTTAATATTTCGGTATTTTTAACGCCGTTGTAGTGTGCTTTCTCTAAGATGCCTTCGAGCAAATCTTGTTCTTCGGTTGTCCATGCGAGCACCAGCGCGCTGGTTTTTAAAATGGGTAAATTAAACTTTTTGGCAAGCGCAAGGTATTGTTGATAATTATCTGCAATGCAAGATTGCTCAATTGAATCGGGCGGGGCATCAAAGCCGGTGTGTAAAATCGCGCTATTGCCTTTGCTGGCGCCTTCTAGAATATCAGATGCTTTTTCAAGCACCATCACCCGCGCGCCTTCAAGCGTGAATTTGCGCGCCATCGCGCAGCCAACTAAGCCAGCGCCGATGATGACGATATCATAAAGAGAGGTGTTTTTAGTATTGATAGCTTGAGTGCAAGATGGCATGTATAAACAAATTATTTAAACGACAGTCTAATCAATCTTGACGGGAGCGTCAAAAAAATGTGATGATAAAAGCTCTAAAACTTATAATAAATTTAGATGTTGATCGCACAAATCAGTGACACACACATCACCGCACCGAACACATTGGCTTATGGCGTTGCGCCAATGGCGGAAAACCTAAAGCGTTGTGTGGCGCATATTAACCAATTGAAGCCTCGCCCTGATGTGGTGCTGGTGACAGGCGATATTAGCCAATCGGGCTTAGCCATTGAACTTGAATATGCAGCCAGTATTTTGGCTGAGCTTTGCATGCCGTATTACGTAATTCCAGGCAACCACGATGATCGCGCTGCGCTTTGGCGCGTGTTCGGTGGGCAGTCTTGCCCTGACAGAGCAGCAGGGTATATTAATTATGTGGTTGATGACTATGATATACGCTTGATTGCGCTCGATAGCACGGTTTTGGGCGAGCCTGGTGGCGAGATTTGCGAGGCGCGAGCGGATTGGTTAGACCAGTGTTTAGCACAAGCCCCGACTAAACCCACATTGATTTTTATGCATCATCCGCCGATTAAGTTTGGCGTGATTGAGACCGATATTGATGGATTTGTAGGGGCAGATTTACTGACGAAAGTGGTTAAAAAATACCAAAACATAGAGAAAATTACTTGCGGGCATATTCATTTGGCGTCCAATGCGCGCTGGTTAAATACCGTGGTGAGCACTGCGCCGAGTATGGGGATGCAATTGGTGTTAGATTTAACACTATCACGCGAGGCGTTCACTTTGGCAACGCCTGCTTTTCAGCTACACCTTTGGCGAGACCAACAGTTGATTACCCATACGGTTCAAGTGGAAAGCCAGGCGTCGTATCTTTTTGAATAATATAAAGCGTCCATACAGGGGAGTGTAAAGTGTTTTTAAAATTTCGCGAACGCGCAGGACAAACACATCGAAAAGTCATTTTGCCTGAGGCAGACGATATTCGAATTTTACTTGCGGCAAAGCAGGTTGATGCATTAGGCATTGCCCAACCTATTTTGTTGGGTGATCCTGACAAAATCAAAGCGTTGGCGCGCGCTAATTCCTTGGATTTAACAGGCATTAGTTTTCTGAGTGCTAAAGAGGTCGCGAGTGATGCTGTGCGAGAATATCTTATATCGCGTAAAGCTTATCGCACCACCAGTGAAGCAGACATACAAACGGCTCTGAGTTCGCCGTTAACCTTAGCTTGTTGTTTGCTGGGAATGGATGAAGTGGATGCCTGTGTAGCCGGTGCGGTTGCCTCAACTAAACAAGTGATTGGCCAGGCTTTAAAAATAATCGGCATGACCGAAGAGGGCGCGTTGCTATCGAGTTTTTTAATCTTAACTTCACCTGTGTTAGCTCAGCATGGTTTAGAACATATTCTATTTGCTGATTGCGCCATTAATATTGATCCTGATGCTAAGCAGCTTAGCCAGATAGCCATTGCAACTGCTCAGA
>JAZGFQ010000154.1:0-3471 GCA_036479635.1 Arenicellales bacterium | reverse complement strand
GCCCAAGGCGTTATCTAGGCCAAAAGTTTTAAATAGATCACCCAATACGCCACCTTGCGCGCGCGCAATTTCACCCATGCTTTGTGCCACTGAGGCTAATTGCGTTAAGGTGGCTTGGTCTAAAGTGGTGACGATTTTTTGTTGATGATTAAGCACCTTCAACTGCTTAGCGCGCGCATCAAATAACAAGGCTTGCTGTGCATTAGCCGAGGTGATAATGCGCGCTTGATCGCCCTGTAAAAAGACCGTGATGGTTTCTTTAACGTTGCTCTGGGCGACTTCAAACTCAATACGCTCGCCTGCTAGCGCAGTTTGGCTTAGAAGCAAGCCTGAGACTATAAAAGGAAGAAATGAAAAATAACGATGAGTAATAGAAGGAAATTTAAGCATGGTTAACACATTTTAAAGCGAATTAAAGAGTGTGCAATATTCAGATGAGGCCTAACTGAACACCTTAAACCTGAACAATCTTAAGCGCTTAAGCTGTCCTTCACTAATTTGCTCACCTTGCCCATGTCCGCTTGGCCATTAAGCTTAGGTTTCAGCCATGCCATGACTTTACCCATATCACTGCCACTACTCGCAGCAGTTTCTGTGATGGCGGCTTGAATAAACTCAGCAACTGCATCATCAGATAACGGCTCAGGCATATACACTTGAATATATTGCAGGCTATTTTCTTCTTTATCAACCAAATCTTGGCGTTCGCCCGCGGCGAACTGCTTGATTGATTCATGGGATTGCTTGACCATTTTCTGAACCACCAGCAATACATCAGCATCGTTGAGTTCGATTTGGTCATCTACTTCTTTGCGTTGAATGGCAGCACGTAACATACGCACGGCCTCCAGACGAATTGAATCTTTCTCCCGCATAGCGGTTTTCATATCGTCCGCAATACGTTGCTTTAGCGACATAGGACTAGGGTTGGTAATTTAAATTGGAGGGAAGAACTCCCCCCAGAATTCGGAACTATTAGATAGCAGAGACTAGCAAGTATGCCTACGACGAATACGACCGCGCGATGCGCGTTTCATCTCACGGCGAACAGAAGCGGCTTTATCGCGCTTTCTGACCGACGTTGGCTTTTCATAGAATTCACGACGGCGTGATTCAGTAAATACGCCCGCTCGTTCACATGAACGACGGAAACGTCTTAGGACAACATCAAAATAATCGTCTTGCCTTACGCGGATGCTCGGCATAGGTATCGCTCCAAACTTGTGTTTTCAAAAAGGACGCGTATTCTAACGCCTCGAAATACGCTTGTATAGCCATACAAACATAAATTTATAGGAATTTTCACGCTTCGTAATGCTGCATATAACGCGGTACTTTTATCGTCACCGTGTAAAAACTTTCTGTTTCTACATAGTTAATCGCCCCTTTCCCTTTAAATAAGTGCTTGAATCGATTGATTAAGTTCTGCTGAGCAATTTGATTACCTTTGCGCACAGGCTTATTCGCCTCTGGCCTAGGATTAATAATCGTAATATATAGGTTTTGGTCGCTTTGGCGCACCTTGATAGAGACTTTACCCCCTTCTAAGCGTGTTTCTATGCCGTGATAAATCGCGTTCTCTATGATAGGTTGCAAGGTGAGGATAGGTAATAATACCGTATCGTCTACATCATCCATCTTCCATTCTATCTCTAAGCGATCACCCAAACGCATTTTTTCTAGCGTCATATACTTATTCGCCATTTCATATTCCGCGCTAAACGGCACCAGTTTACGCTTATCTGTCATGATGATGCGGAACATATCAGCCAAATCCATCAAACCTTCTTCTGCACGAATGGGGTCAATTGAAATTAAACTGGCAACACTGTTTAAGCTATTAAAAAGGAAATGCGGTCGAATTCTGAAATCTAAATCAGAGACTTCACTCTTGGTGACGAGTTTCACCACTCTGGACTGCGTTAAGATAAGTTGCTCTAAGCCCAGCGCAATGGGTAAAACAAACATCCCTAGCCCGCCGAGATAGATGCGATTGATATTTTGATCAAGGCTCAGAGATAACTCAGGTGGCAGAACTTTCATTAGCCACGGCGAAGTAAAATACGCCAATACCACAATTAACAGGCCGCCATACCAAGCCACGCCAGCGCCCCAGCCTACTTTCAGTTTTCGTAAAAAAGGGTACGCACTCCCCATCAACAAGAGGATCAATAAAATAGACAGAAAAACCATGCCCAGCGAAAATGGGTTGGCCGGTAAATTTAAAACATACGCCCCCGCCAAAATACTGATAAGGCACACGAACAGAAAGCGCAAAGGAAACCCCCTGAGACTTAGGTCGAGTTTAAATTGAGGCTGGTCGCTTTTCTTCATATCCTTTTTCATATGTTAAGGCTGGCCCTTAGATTGGCAGAGGATAACCTAAATTAGGCTACGGCTACACCACAAAACAATATGCAGCACAAGCGTTTGACCCTTTAGACCTCTCATCTCTAAAAAAGAAAAGCCCCGTGGCCTAAGCCAGGGGGCTGAATATGCTCAGTCAGTTCAAACATTTGGGGTGTCTGTTGAAAGGGGGTTGACCAAGACTAACTTCAAAACTTACGTTTGTGAAACTATCTTCATTTTACAAAATAACCGCGGAAATAGCAAAGCTTAGATGCACACATCGATACAATTCTTAAGTAATTTCTTATGACTAAGCCACTTAAGCACATGATTCAAAACTCAGAATGCTTTAACATTACGCCTTATAGATAATCACCTTTTAAAACCACATATCATGAGTAAAAAACTTTGGGGCGGACGCTTTGGACAAGGCACTGATGCACTGGTAGAACAATTTTCTGAATCAGTCTCTTTTGACCAACGCCTATATAAACACGATATCGAAGGCTCACTGGCGCACGCTGAGATGCTGCATAAAATTGCGGTATTAACCGCAACGGAACTCGCTGATATTCAATCGGGCCTAGCCGATATTTTAGCGGAGATTGAAGCAGGCGATTTTGTTTGGGACATTGCCCTCGAAGATGTACACATGAATATCGAAGCGCGCTTAACTGATCGCATTGGTGATGCGGGCAAGAAATTACACACGGGCCGCTCACGGAATGACCAAGTTGCAACAGATATCCGCCTTTATCTGCGCGATGCTATTGATGACATATTAAGTGTTATCACTGAGCTACAATCGGCTTTAATCCATTTAGCAGGCAAAGAAGCTGCCACCATCATGCCCGGCTTCACGCACTTGCAAACCGCCCAGCCGATCACCTTCGGCCACCATATGCTGGCGTGGAACGCCATGCTCACGCGTGATCATGCACGCTTGATTGATTGCCGAAAACGCATGAATATCTGCCCTTTGGGTAGCGCGGCATTGGCGGGCACCAGTTTTCCTGTTGATCGTGCGCTCACGGCATCCTTGCTTGGCTTTGATGCGCCGTCTCAAAACTCCTTAGATTCGGTGGCCGATCGAGATTTCATGATTGAATTTAATGCTGCCTG
>JAZGFQ010000153.1:0-2713 GCA_036479635.1 Arenicellales bacterium | reverse complement strand
TATGTGCCAGAAGATGCAAAAAACACGGTGTTAGCAGCTGCCAAAGCCTTATTGATGATGCGCCCCGAACTGGATGCAGGTGACGCACCTAAAACATCTAATAGCGCATCAAACATTATCGGCCCTATGATGCTATTGCTGCAATAATCCGCTCGCCAATTAAGTCTTAAACTGCACTACCTTATTTCGAGGCGAAAGATTAATCTCTTCGACCACCGTATTGATATCACTTGAAAAAATATGCGCCACCTGCGTTGCGATGGTTTCAGGTGCAATGCGGTTACTTGCGTCTTCACCCGGCATAAAGTTCAGTTCATCAAAAAAAGGCGTATCCACCATGCCAGGATTGATGAGGCTCACTGCCACCCCTGCTTGGCGGCATTCTGCCGCTAAGGCTTGAGTAAACCCTCTTAAACCAAACTTAGTGGCGCAATAGGCTGTGCCATTTTTAGTGCCGCTAAGGGCGGCTTCTGAGCCGATAAACACCATGCACCCTGATTTTTTAGCTTTTAAATAAGGGGCGATTAAGCTGCTGAGTAAAATCGGGCTGCTGAGGTTTAAATTGATCAGTGCTTGGATTTTAGAAAACTTCAATTGCTCTAACGCGCCAAAATAACCTGCGCCTGCGCAAAACACTGCGCCAACAATATCTGGCTTGGTTTTCAGCAGTTGCTTAAAGGTTTGTTCGGTTTGTGTGAAATTGGCTAAATCACAGCTCAGCGCTTGAAAGTTATCGTGCTCAAAGGTGCGCACCTCAATACTGCGAGACACGCCGATAACGCGATAGCCTTCGGTTAATAAACACGCTGCCGTCGCGCGCCCTATCCCTGAGCTTGCGCCCGTGACAATAATGCTGCCTAGTGAAGTTTGATTAGCCACGGCTGATCAAAGTTTGCCCGCCCATATAAGGTTGCAACACTTCAGGAACACGAATCGAGCCGTCTTCATTTTGATAGTTTTCCATCACAGCCACCAAGCAGCGCCCTACCGCTAAGCCAGAGCCGTTTAAGGTGTGCAGTAATTCATTCTTGCCCGTGGCAGGGTTTTTCCAACGGGTTTTTAAGCGCCTTGCTTGGAAATCTTGGAATAAGCTGCACGATGATATTTCACGGTATGTATCTTGCCCCGGCAACCAAACTTCTAAATCATAGGTTTTAGTGGATGAGAAGCCCAAATCACCCGTGCATAAATTCACCATTCGATACGGCAAATTTAAATTTTTCAATACTTGCTCCGCATGGCCAGTGAGCGTATCTAACATCTCGGCTGATTCCTCAGGACGGCACACACATACCAACTCAACCTTTTCAAACTGATGTTGGCGGATCATTCCGCGCGTATCGCGCCCGTAAGAACCTGCTTCACGGCGAAAGCAAGGGGTATGCGCCACGCGCTTTAACGGCAACACCGCATCATCGATAATTTCATCACGCACGATGTTGGTGATGGGCACTTCTGCGGTGGGAATTAAATAAAGCTTAGGGTCCGCTTCTGTGGTGAACTGATCTTCTGCAAACTTAGGCAACTGCCCCGTGCCAATCAAGCTATCCGCATTAACCAAATAAGGCACATAGACTTCATCATAACCGTGCTCTTGAGTGTGTAAATCCAACATATATTGAGTTAAAGCGCGCTGCAAACGTGCGATGCCTTTATGTAACACCACAAACCTTGCGCTGGATATTTTAGCCGCGGTGTTGAAATCCACCATGGATAAACCCTCGCCTAGATCAACATGATCTTTGGGCTCAAATTCAAAGCGCGTTGGCTCGCCCCATAATCGAATTTCTTGGTTATCATCTTCCGATTTTCCTTGCGGCACGCTGGCGTCGGGAATATTCGGCAAGGTTAATAAGTAATCATTGGTTTGCGCTTGCAGCTCGCTTAAACGCGCCTGCTTGGCTTTTAATTCATCCGAAAGATTTGCCACAGCATCTAACAACGGCTGCACATCCTCGCCTTTTGCTTTAGCTTGTCCGATGGATTTTGCACTTTGATTACGCTCAGCTTGTAGAGATTCCGTCTCGCTTTGCAAGCCTTTGCGTTCGGCTTCGAGCGTGTTTAACAATTCAACGTCTAACTCAAAACCACGACGGCTTAAGCCCGCTGCAATTTGATTAATATTTTTTCTGATTAATAAAGGATCTAACATCTTTAAACTCTATCTAAATTTATAAAATAAAACGGCCAAGCGCCATGCCCATTGCCGCCGCCGCAAGGCAAGTAAAAACACTCAACAACACATTCAACCCTGCGCGCGCCCATTCGCCTGCATTGAGTAATTGTAAAGTCTCAAGCGAGAAGGTTGAAAAGGTGGTGAACCCGCCTAACAAACCCACCATCACCAACAAACGAAACAATTCATTTTGATTGCGTAATTGCATATACGCCCAAGCCGCGCCAATCAAAAAAGAACCAATGACATTCACGCTTAAGGTGCCCAGCGGTAGCCAGTGCCATTGCGAGGCAAGCGCCTGCTTATTTAAACTGGTGCTAAGCCAATAGCGCGCTACCGAGCCAAATGCACCGCCTAAAGCCACGGCTAAAAAATGATTCATGGTTTAATGCCTTTGTTCTTGGGCTCGTTGTTCTTTGAACGTAGTTCACGCAATTTTTGCGCTATTTTTATCTCTAAACCGCGCTCAACGGGCTCGTAGTATATTTGTTCTCCCATGCTTTCGGGGAAATAGCTTTGCCCTGCGCTAAAACCATC
>JAZGFQ010000152.1:0-10525 GCA_036479635.1 Arenicellales bacterium | reverse complement strand
CCGTATAACGCTTTTGAATTTTTCGGTCAGAAAACAATCTAGACAACTTAGCAGCTGATGTTTGATTATGCGCAATCAAAATTAAACCACTGGCAGCGCGATCTAAGCGATGCACTAAATACACTGCGCGCTTAGGCTGAATGTTTTTTTCTACCCAGCGTGTAATCGCACAATGGTCGGCAAACTTCGAGCCTTGTGAAAGCATCAGCTCGGGTTTATACCAGACGCTGTAACCTTGTTTGTCGGCAATCAATTGTGGCACAGGCACTACACTGGCCAAGATATGTGCATCATAATTAAACTCAATGCTGTCGCCTTTATTAAGCTCGGTTTTTGCGCGCCTTAAACGGCGGCGTCCACCTTTGGCTTTTTTAAACCACACCGCGCCCTTTTCCATCGCCATTTTAATTTTTTGCTTAGACAATGGCACGTTCCCAGCGATGAGGTCTATCGCTTTAATGCCGTCTTCGCTGGCAATAAGTTGCTTTTCTAAGCGTGTGGTTTCAGGTGTTTCAGAAGTTGGATCAGTCATGAACAATTTACTTGGGTAAAGGTTATTTGTCGTTGGTCTAGGCGTGCCATCGTCATCTGACCGCCCCATAAGCAACCGCTATCGAGCGCGATATGATTGCCATCAAACCATGCGCCTGCGGTCGACCAATGGCCGAATACAATGCGCCAGTTTTTTCTGGGCGTATGGTGCAATTGATACCAAGGATATAAAGTGCGGCCTTGTGTGCCAGGTGCGCCTGTATAGGTGAAATTCAATGCGCCTTTGCGCGTGCAATAACGCATTCTGGTCATCGCGTTGATGATAAACCGATAACGTGGCCACGAGGTTAAATCATCGCTCCATTTTACGGGGCGCTTGCCATACATTTTATTTAATAGCTTTTTAGGTTTCGAACCTTGCAGCGTTTTCTCTACTTCTTGTGCATAGCCTGCTGCTTGTTTAATCGACCAGTGCGGGTAAATGCCTGCATGCACTAACACGGCTTTGCTGCGTTTATCTCTGTGTAACAAGGGTTGATGTCGCAACCATTCGATTAAATCAATGTGGTCTTTTGCAGCGAGTATTTTTTCTAAACAATGCGGGCTATTGGTTTTTTTCACGCCGTGCGCCATCGCTAATAAATGCAAATCATGGTTGCCTAGCACCGTTTTAAATCGGTCGCCCATTTGCGCTGAAAGTGATTTCACAAATCGTAGTGTTTCTAAAGATTGTGGGCCACGGTTGATTAAATCACCCGCAAACCAAAGTTGGTCTTGATCTAAATTAATCGAACTTTTATCGAGCAATGCTTCTAACGATGGAAGACAACCTTGTAAATCGCCAATGGCATAAATCCCTGCTTTGCTGCTCATATAAGATTATTCGCTGAACAAATCATCTTCAAACGGGTCTTCTTCCATGGCCGGTAACACGCCATTATGAATTTTGACTAATCGAGACTGACGATAACTTTCTCGCAAAAATAAGTACGGGTCAACCTGCATGGCTAAGGTTTCATCTGCACCCAATAAGTGTGCGCGCTGATCTAACAGGCGCAAACCAGAAGCAAACAACTGCGCTTCATCATCAAATAACGGTGAAACTAGGTCTGTCGTTGCGTATTGTACAATCTTACCACCCACGTCTCGTAGATTACTCGGCCCAAAAAATGGCAGCATAATATAAGGCCCATTGCCCATTCCCCACACAGCCAATGTTTGGCCAAAATCTTCATCATGGTGCGGCACGCCCATGGGGCTAGCAACATCAAACAAACCCAACATTCCAATTGTGGAATTCACTAAAAACCGAGCCAAAGATTCCACTGCTATTTCTGGCCTTCCTTGCAAAAAAGCGTTAATCGCAGTGTTTGGTTCCCATAGATTCGAGAAGAAATTCGCAACGCTGCGCCGCACTGTTTGAGGAATATGCCCAGCATATGCTTCCGCAACAGGTTTTAAAATAGCCTTATCCAATCCGTCATTAAACTTATACACTGAGCGATTCATTTTCTCAAATGGGTCGCTATTTTTCTGCTCAAGCTCCGCTTTGATTGTGTCTGACATCATTTCAAATTTTTGCTTTTGCAAAGACGAACAACCACCGAGCATGGCCCCCAATACGACCATTAACAGCACCACGCGCAGTTGTTTAAAGCATTGCTGTATTCCTACCACTACTTTTATTTTTTTCATTAAAATAAATCTCCTGAATCCATTTCTTCGATAGAGGTCGATATTGGCTGCGCCTCACTTGAGCTTAACCGCCCATTATCCAAGCCAATATTCAAGCCATTATTTTGGCCATTATTCTGTCCACCGCCTTGTGTGCCACTAGCAAACTGCCGTGGCTCAGTGCCTATCTTATAATACTCCCAATAACCATTGCCATTGCTTTGTGCGGTTGGCTCAGCGGTATTTTTATCGATGAATGCTTTGGTGATACCCACAGGCGTGATACTGGGCTGCTCTGGATAATCTTTCAACACTTCGCGCATGTGGTTGATCCAGACAGGCAAAGCCGCACCTGCACCCGATTCACGCCTGCCTAAATAACTAGGCTGGTCATACCCCACCCACACACTGGTCGCAACATCTGGGCTAAAGCCCGAAAACCAGGCATCACGATATTCATTGGTCGTGCCTGTTTTGCCGGCTAAATCAGCACGTTTCAATACTAAAGCCTTGCGTGCTGTACCTGAGGTGATCACGCCTTTCATCATGCTGGTGATTAAAAAGTCGTTTTCAGGCGAAATAGAAGGCGCATTAAATTCAGCCTCGCTTAAATTGGAAAATGGACGTTTATCTTCATCTAAGACGGTGCAAATATCACACTGGCTTTCTTCTTTTGAGATGTAATTCCCGTCTCGGTCAGTGATGCTTTTAATGATGTATGGTCGTTTTTTAATGCCGCCATTTGCTAATGTGGCATACGCACTGACAACCTGCAAAGGCGTCACCGAGGCGCTGCCTAAAGCCAACGATAAATTCTTCGGCAAGGTTGAAGCTTCAAAACCAAACCCCTTTAAAAACTCAGTCGCATTATCAACCCCAATGGCGCGTAATAACCGCACCGACACCAGGTTTAACGATAAACTCAAGGCCTTTCTAAGCCGTGTCGGGCCAAAAAATTTCTTAGAATAATTCTCAGGCCGCCAAACACCTGACTCACCATTTTCAACCACTATCGGCGCACCTGAGACCAAACTTGCGGGGCTTAATCCCTGCTCTAAAGCAGCCGCATAAATAAAAGGTTTAATATTTGAGCCCAGTTGGCGGCGCGCTTGCGCGGCACGGTTAAATTTTGAAAGGTAATAATCAAAACCACCGACCATGGCTAAAATCTCACCGGTTTGCGGGCTAACACTCACTAGCGCGCCTGAGATATCTGGCATCTGGCTCAAACGCCATTGTGCTTTTTCGTCTTGAATAACGTAAATCACATCGCCTACGCTGAGTATTTTACTCGCTGAGTTAGGTGCTGCGCCCATGCTATCTGGGCTTTTAAACGGCTGCGCCCATTTGATACCATCCCATTCCAAGGTGATTTTCTCATCATTCGCTAAACTGGCTTGCACTGTTTTTTTGCCCACTTGCTCAACCAAGGCGGCTTTTAATTCACCGCTAGAAGGATATGCGCGCAAAATTTGTGTGGCTTTAGAAAGTTCATCCCCCGTAAGCTCAATAACGCTTAAATCATGCTGTGCCACTACGCCTCGAAAACCATGACGAATATCGTAATCTAGTAATCCTTTGCGCAATGCCGCGCGCGCAGATTGCTGATATTTAGAGTGCACCGTCAGCGTTAAGTTATAGCCCTTCGCATAAGCGGCTTCCTTACCAAAATGATCAACCGCATATTGACGCGCTATCTCCGAGATATAAGGCGCTTGTAAATCTAATTCAGCAATGTGAATGCTGGCGGTGATAGGGGCTTTCTTAGCGGTTTCATGGCTTAAATTATCAATCAAACCTAGGCCGTGCATACGGTCTAAAACATAATTTCGACGAATCTTCGCGCGCTTAGCATTACGCACAGGGTTATAAGCAGAGGGCGCTTTAGGCAAGCCTGCCAACATTGAAAGCTCCGGTAAATTTAGTTCCTTTAACGGACGGCCGTAATAAGTTTGCGCTGCTGCTGCAAAGCCGTAAGAGCGATGCCCCAGAAAAATTTTATTCAAATAAAGCTCTAAAATTTGTGCCTTAGTGAGTTTTTTCTCAAGCTGAAAAGCCAGCAATATCTCCCTGATTTTACGCTCGTAGGTTTTATCGTTGGTCAAAAAGAAATTACGCGCCACCTGCATGGTAATGGTGCTTGCCCCTTGGCCTTTCCCGCCAGATTTAAAGTTGCTGACCACTGCACGTAAAATAGCGCGGTAATCTACGCCTGAATGGTTGTAAAAATTATCGTCTTCTGCCGCGATAATAGCATCGTGCAAAATAGACGGTGTGTCTTGGATTTGCACAGGAATACGCCGTTCATTGCCATATTCCCCAATTAATTTGCCATCAGAAGTAAAGATTCTTAAAGGCACATTCAATTCAATCTCATTAGCGCGATCGATATCCGGTAAATCATCCATCAACGTTAAAACATAGCCGCCCACCAATACCCCGCTAAACAAGGCCACCATCATCCCAAAGGCAATGGTTTTACCCAATAAGCCGCCTAATACACTGCCTACGGCAGAGAAAAATATTTTGAGGGTTTTAAACATCTGCCGATTTTAACGCAAAGTCCTTAACCCTACCCTATTTCTATCTCTTTTCAGTGAGAACTATTTATATCTTCATAGGCATAAAAAAACCGCGATGAATCGCGGCTTTTATACTCAGGTAATGGCTTACCCTTAAAATAAACACTTTATCGCGTTGAAACTCCTAATGCTTGAACGGTAGCGATATTCAAATATTCATCCACTGGCAAATTAGTAGCACGCTGATAAGCATTGACCGCACGCATGGTATCAACATCAATAATGCCATCAATCACACCAGGGTTAAAGCCCTTCACGCGCAATGCATTTTGAATATCCGTTACACGCGCTCTTGTCATATTTGTATCACACAAGATTGAACGCCACTCCATAAATCCTTTAGTCACCAACTCTTGGTGATCTACGCTACCGTATTCCGCAGGGATAGTACGTAGGTTTTCTTGCGCGGGTGAAACCACTTTCGTCACGCTAATGGTGTCATATTCTGCTGGAATCTCAATAGTCTCAGTGCGCGCTGCCGCCACTAATACCGTTTTCTCCACTGTTTTATATTCAGGTGGTGTCTCTACAACACAAATTTTATGGCCTGTGCGCGTAGCAGCAGGCTCATCTAAATTATGCACATCATGCCAAACAAATGAAGCCGCGCTGTCCATGACCGTATTTTCAACCGTATTATAAACAGCAGGGATTGCTTGGCGATGCTCCGCTGGAGCGCTCACTAATTTACGCACACTGACCGTTTTATATTCCGCGGGGATGTCAATGGTGCGCGTCGTCGGGCCAGACACCATCACTGTACGTGTAATGGTTTTATACGTCTCTGGAATTTCGACCAAACACATAATTTCACCCGTAGCAGAATCAATCCGCTGAATCGGGCCCGTGCCCTTCTTCCACGTTGTATGCGCAGGTTTATCGATTACTTGCTCAGTAACGGTATCGTATTGCGCAGGCACATGCTCTAAGCGTGTAGAGGCTTCTCTGACTAACACGCGCTCTTCAACCATTTCATATTGCGCGGCTTGAACTGAAACAGATTCCGATGCCTGACTGACTAAAACTTGCGCTTGTTCAGTTGAGTATTGCGCAGGACGATAATGCTCGTGATAACAAACCCCTGCAGGTGCGTTATCTAGATCAATGCCGCCTTTGCTCGCTGCATCTAATAAAGCCTGGCTTGCAGGCGCATCACTTGCGCGCAAACCCACTTTCCAAAAACGTTGACCATCACGAATTTTAAGGGTCTCCGTTTCAGTGGCATATTGCGCAGGATAGCTTTCCAAGCGGCTAGAGGCCGCACTGACCATTACCCTTTCTTGTATGGTTTCATATTGAGCTTGAATAATATCTACTTCTTGGCTCTCTTCTCGGGTAATAACTTGCTCCGATACCGTTTTATACGTTGGGTCTATCCACACCCGTGCATAACACTCGCCTGGCGCAGCATTAGGTGGCAATAAATCACTGTCGCTCATTGCCATATCGGTATTCGCCATCATGACCGCTTTTTCTTGCTGCATACTGGCTAAGTGATTTAATTCAGCTTCGCGTTTATCTAACGCTGCGGCTCTTGAATCAAGCTCGGCTGATTTCATGCCATGCCCGTTTCCACCATCTGTAGATAGGGTAGAACAGCCACCCAAGCTCAGCACTGAACCAACGATGCTCGTCAGCATCAATTTTCTAAGGTTATTATTCATTTTTGTTTCCTCAAACATAGATAAATTAAAGTAATACTTGCTATAAAGATAAGATTAGAACTCCTAATCCCTATTAACCATTATAAACGTGTCAATTATTTACGTATTCTAACTTATTTGTACACTTTGCGCTCAAGGCGTGTATCGTGAACTATCCTCTTCATTTTTTTGCAGCGCTGCGGCCAGCACACTATAATCTGGCCTTTATATTTATTGACCAGATTTGTGAATTTCCAACAGATTATTCTCACCCTTCAGCAATATTGGGCTGATCAGGGTTGTATTTTATTACAACCTTACGATATGGAAGTCGGTGCGGGCACCTTTCATCGCGCCACTTTTTTAGATTCCATTGGCCCAGAGCCAATGCAAGCGGCTTATGTACAGCCGTCGCGCCGCCCGACTGATGGCCGTTACGGTGAAAACCCGAACCGCTTACAACATTATTATCAATTCCAAGTGGTGTTAAAGCCTTCGCCCGATGATATTCAAGCATTATATCTAGGCTCTTTGCGTGCATTGGGCTTAGATTTACTCGAAAATGACGTGCGCTTTGTTGAAGATAACTGGGAATCGCCGACTTTAGGCGCATGGGGTTTGGGCTGGGAAGTGTGGTTAAATGGCATGGAAGTCACGCAATTCACTTATTTCCAGCAAGTGGGTGGCATTGAATGCAAACCGGTTACAGGCGAGATCACCTACGGTTTAGAGCGTATTGCTATGTATATCCAAGGCGTAGACAGCGTGTATGATTTAGTGTGGACTGACGGCTATACCTACCGTGATATTTTTCATCAAAATGAAGTTGAGCAATCTAAGTTTAATTTTGAACTGGCAAACATTGAAGAATTGTTTCATCAGTTTGATGCCGCTGAAACTGCGTGCAACTTAGCCATCGAGCATAATGTGCCTTTGCCTGCTTATGAGCAGATTCTAAAGGCTTCACATTTGTTTAATTTACTCGATGCCCGCCAAGCGATTAGTGTGACCGAGCGTGCGCGTTATATCGGCCGCGTGCGCACCTTATCGCGCCAAGTGGCGAAAGCTTATTATGAAAGCAGGGAGGCCTTGGGCTTTCCGCGTGGTAAGACTAAGGGAGCGCAATCATGAGCCAGGCAGTGAACACACAGAGCTTACTCATTGAGTTAGGCACCGAAGAATTACCTCCGAAAGCTTTAAAGCAACTTTCAGAATCCTTTTCAAACAGCATTATCAGCGCTTTGCGTGAATCTGGCTTAATCGATGACACGGCAGATTTCACTTCCTATGCCGCCCCTAGACGCTTAGCCATTTTAATTAATGCGGTCAGCGCCCGCCAAGCCGACTTCACCCAACTGCGTAAAGGCCCGGCCGTTCAGGCAGCATATGATGCCGACGGTAACGCCACTAAAGCCGCCCAAGGTTTTGCCCGTTCTTGCGGCGTTGAAGTCGATGCACTGGCCACCGATAAAACCGAGCAAGGTGAATGGTTGGTGTTTGAACAAACCATCAAAGGCAAAAGCATTACTGAGTGCACGCAAGCGGCACTAGATGCCGCCATTACCCAACTACCGATTCCAAAGCGTATGCGCTGGGGTGATAAAACCGCCGAGTTCGTGCGCCCGGTGCATTGGTTATTGGCCTTATATGGCAAAGATGTTTTAGCCTTGAATACATTAGGCTTAACCGCCAGTAACACTTCGCGCGGCCACCGCTTTCATGCGCCTGATGCCATCACCTTGAAGCATGCAGATGATTACGCCGACGCACTTGAAAAAGCCTATGTGCTGGCAGATTATGACGCACGCCAAGCGCGCATTAAAAACCAATGTGAAACCTTAGCAAAACAAGCTAACGGTATTGCCGTGTTATCGGAAGGCTTATTAGATGAAGTCACTGCTTTGGTGGAATGGCCTGTTTCTGTATTAGGTAGTTTTGATGAGGCTTTTTTAGACGTGCCACGCGAGGCCTTAATTGCCTCGATGAAAGACCACCAAAAATATTTTCATCTCACCGATGAGAAAGGAGCATTATTGGCAAAATTCATTACTGTGAGCAACATCGAAAGCGCTGCACCTGAAAAAGTATTAGGCGGTAATGAGCGTGTTTTACATGCGCGCTTATCCGATGCGCAATTCTTTTGGACACAAGACAAACAACAAAAACTTGAAGCGCATGCGCCGCGCCTAGAACAACTTTTATTTCACGTCAAGTTAGGCTCAGTCACCGATAAAACTCAGCGGCTTGAAATCGTCAGTGGCAAAATCGCTGAACTTATTTCAGGCGATGTCGCACAGACCCAACGTGCAGCTAAACTATGCAAACTAGATTTACTCAGCAATATGGTCGGCGAATTTGCCAGCCTACAAGGTACCATGGGGCGTTATTATGCTGAGTTAGAAAATGAATCACCTGCCGTTTCTAGCGCTATTGAGCAACATTATTGGCCGAAATTTGCGGGCGATCAACTACCCGAAGATAAACCTGCCATCGCATTAGCATTGGCGGATCGCTTAGATAGTTTGGTCGGAATTTTTACCACGGGCGAGAAGCCTTCTGGCGTAAAAGACCCTTATGCCTTACGTCGTGCGGCTTTAGGCGTGCTGAGAATTTTGATCGAAAAGAAGCTCGATTTATCGTTACAAACTTTGCTTGAAATCAGCATCGATGCCTATGCGCAATCGCCCAACATTCACACCCAGCCCGATTCAGATACCCAAGATTCACTGAACAAGTTCATTCTTGACCGTCTGCGCGCTTATTATATTGGCCAAGATTTCGACATCAATGCCTTTAAAGCCGTGGCTGAAGTGCACCCTGAACGCGCCTATGATTTTGATCAGCGCATTCGTGCTGTGAGCGAATTTTTCGCAATCCAAAAAACCGCTGCAACAGCATTGGCGGCGGCGAATAAACGCATCGCCAATATCTTAAGAAAGAACCCATCAGAGGCTGAACACTATAACAGCGGCTTATTCACTGAAGCGGCTGAACGTGATCTTGCCAGCGCATTAGAGGCCATTAGCCCTGAAGTGAACGCCGCATTTAAGGCAGGTGATTACGCACAAGGTTTAACGCAGCTCGCGACGTTAGAACAATCCGTGAATGTGTTTTTTGATGACGTGCGCGTGATTGATGAAGATGAAACGATTCGTAACAACCGCTTAGGCTTGCTTAAAACTTTACGCGGTTTATTCTTACAAGTGGCCGATATTTCACACCTAAACGTTGAAGCCTGATGACTGATCAAAGCAAAAACCAAACGCAAAACTGGCAAGCGATGATGGACAGGGTGCAATCGTTCCACGACAAGCATCAATTCAACCAAAATGGCGGCGAAGACATGGTGTATCGTGTTGCTTTGATGGCAGAAGAACTTGGTGAGATTTCTGAAGTCGTCACCAAAGGTAAAGGCAAAGAAGCATTGGCTGAAGAGTGCGCAGATTTACTTATTTTACTCATGGGCAATGCCATTGCTGCTGATTTTGATCTAAACGCTGCTTTTTGGCAGAAGATGGATAAAATCCTTAAACGCCAAAGCCGTATGGTCGATGGACGTATTCGGGTATCCGCCGCCTTTGACAATGACGACGCTTAGTTTATGGATAAGTGGCTGATACTAGATCGAGACGGCGTGATCAATTTTGACTCTGACGAGTTCATAAAATCACCTGAAGAATGGATGCCTCTCCCTGGCAGTTTAGCCGCCATCGCAAAACTCAATCAGGCGGGCTATCGTATCGTGGTGATTAGCAATCAATCGGGCCTCGCGCGCGGTTTATTTCCTGCTGAAACACTAACGGCCATCCATCAAAAAATGATTGATTTACTCTCGGCGCAAGAGGGTGCAATTGAAAAAATTTATTTTTGCCCGCATGGGCCAAAGAATGATTGTGATTGCCGTAAGCCTAAATCAGGCTTGTTTGAACGCTTTGCTCTAGACTACAACATTGCGTTAACGGGCGTTTTCGCCGTTGGTGATTCAGTCAGAGATTTACAAGCCGCACGCGCTGCGGGTGCATTACCCATCTTAGTTAAAACAGGTAAAGGCTTGCGCAGCCTGGCTGCGATTGAAGCCGACCCAAGTAAGGCATATGCTGATGTGCCTGTGTATGCTGATTTAGCCCATTTTGT
>JAZGFQ010000151.1:0-7130 GCA_036479635.1 Arenicellales bacterium | reverse complement strand
GCGATGAACTTCAGTTATCAATTATTTGAGACACGGATCAGTTTATGTGATTATTTCAAAAGCGTTCGAGCGAGCTTAAGCGAAGATGGTGTGTTTTTTATAGATGCGTTTGGCGGCTATGAATGCTACAGAGAAATCGAAGAAACCACGGCGTGCGAGGGCTTTGATTATGTTTGGGATCAGGCCAGCTATAACCCAATTAATGGCGGCATGCAGTGTTACATACATTTTGAATTTAAAGATGGTTCAAGAATAGACCGCGCCTTTAGTTACCACTGGCGTATGTGGACGTTACCCGAATTGCAAGAGCTATTAACAGAAGCGGGTTTCCAAAATGTCACGGTGTATTGGGAAGGCACAGATGAGGAAAGCGGTGAGGGGGATGGCATTTACAGCCCAGAAACCATTGGCGATGCCGACCCTGCTTGGGTGTGTTATTTATCGGCCGAGAAGTAGATAAATAATTGAGGTTACTATTTAAAATCAACGCAGTCATTGTAAGCGAAAGCCAAGGGCGACACTCGAGGGCGACACTTCGCCAAGATCGGAGATTCGTCCAGATCGAAGATTCGCCAAGCTTGCGGCAATCTTCTAAACTGACACTAATAAACACCCAGACATAAAAAAGGCGCGGGCACCGCAGCACCCACGCCTTTTATCAGAAAGCTAAGAAAACTTAAGCAGTCTTAGCCGCGTCTTCTTTTTCTTTGGCAGCGATTTGCTCGCGCACCATATCCATATCTAATTCTTTAGCATTGCCAACCAGTTGTGCAAGCCCAGAAGCAGGTAAAGCACCCGCTTGAGAGAACACAACAACTTGATCCTTAAACACTAATAAAGTCGGAATAGAGCGGATTTGGAACATGCTGCCTAATTCTTGTTGCTCTTCAGTATTTACTTTTGCGAATACCACGCCATCGTTCGCGGCATCATCTGCAGCGGCTTCGAAGGTGGGGGCAAAAGATTTACACGGGCCACACCATTCTGCCCAGAAATCAACGATGACGATATCGTTTTTGTCGATGACCTCGTTGAGGTTTTCACTTGTAAGTTCTACAACTTTGCTCATGGTTTTAACCTGAATATAGTATAAGTATTGAATTATATACTATGTAAGGATGCAATGACATATTTCAAGCCAAGGCTTGGATTAAATTTGAATTGGGCATACACTCACAAAATCAATTAACACGATGAAACAAGTATGAGCGACACACATCTTGGCACAGATTTAAACGAAGACTTAAACGCTTTTATGATCACTGATGAGCCGTATTATGCCGCTCAGGGCGATGAAATTAAGATCTTCGAAGCAGCGTATAAAAACGGGATCCCCGTTTTATTAAAAGGCCCCACGGGCTGCGGTAAAAGCCGTTTTATGGAACACATGGCGTGGCGTTTAAAACGGCCACTCATCACCGTCTCTTGCCATGATGATTTAACCTCATCTGATTTGGTGGGGCGCTATTTAATCGTCGGCGGTGAAACACGTTGGACGGATGGCCCGCTTACCCGTGCTGTGCGCTGTGGTGGCATTTGTTATTTAGATGAAGTGGTTGAAGCACGTAAAGATACCACCGTGGTTATTCACCCTTTAGCGGATGATCGTCGCGCTTTGCCGATTGAAAAAACGGGTGAATTGGTGCAAGCAGGCCCCGAATTCTGTTTAGCGATTTCTTATAATCCAGGTTATCAGAGCGTGTTGAAAGATTTAAAGCAAAGCACACGGCAGCGTTTTGTGGCGATAGAATTTGATTACCCTGAGGCGACAATGGAAATGCAGATTATCGTGAAAGAATCAGGCATTGATGAAGGTATTGCTAAGCAGTTGGTGAAATTTGCAGGCATGACGCGCAACCTAAAAGGCAACGGTTTAGAAGAAGGCGCGAGTACACGGTTATTAGTGCACGCAGCTAAATTGATTATGACGGATATTGAGCCAGTGGCCGCATGCCGAGGCGCGATTACGCAAGCGCTGAGTGACGACCCAGAAATGTTGCAAGCGGTTGAAGAACTGAGTGCTGCTTTGTTTTAGGCGTTTCTAGCTATTCGCCATACATCTCAGTGATGATTACTCTTAGTTGAAGCGCGTGATTTTTGTTTAGGGCATCGGTTTTTTTAATTAAGCGCTTTTTTGAAATAGTGCGAATCTGATCAACTGCGATTTCAGACGCACGTTGATTGCATTTGATTTGTATTCGACTGCGCCACTTTTTATGTAGCTTCGTTGTGAGCGGGCAAACGACAACCGTTTCAAGATGTTTGTTCATGAGTTCATCGCTGATGACGACAACGGGCCTCGTTTTATTTATTTCTGAACCTAGGCTTGGGTCAAGATTAGCGAGATATATATGATACCGTTTAACGGTTTCATTCTTCATGGATATCATCTTCAAAAGCGTGCCAATCAGACCATTCTTCTTGTCCTTCTTTTTGTTTGGCAGACATTTCTTTATAGGTATCTTCCCAAGATAATTTTTCATTATCTTTGGCATGAATGAATAATCCACCTTCTACCTCTTCAAGCAAAACTTGTTCTTGAAGGTTGTATTTTAAAAGCATGGGTTTAGGGATGCGGATGCCCTTTGAGTTTCCAATCGGAATAAGTTTGGCTTCTGTTTGCATATGATTCAAATGTGGATGGCCGATATTTAAGTATATACTGTAATTACATATTAAGAAACAAAATCAATACGCTTAAACCCCAGCAAATACAGAATCGAACTTAAATCATTATGATTCAAACAATGCGGTGCTTTTACCTGCACTAAAGGTTTAGCATGATGCGCCACGCCTAAGCCTGCGAATTGCAACATAGGAATATCATTGGCGCCATCGCCCACGGCAATGGTTTGTTCTGCGCTTAAATTATTTTGTTTTGCTAAGACGCTGATGAGTTCAAGCTTGCGCGTTTCATTTACTAAGGTATTGATGATTTTACCTGTGAGTTGGCCGTTTTCTATTTCAAGAATATTGGCATAAATGCCATCAATTTCACCGAGCTCACCTTGTAAGTGCGTGGCAAAGTTCTCAAAGCCACCTGATAAAATAACGGTTTTGATATTATTCGCGCGTAAGGTGTGCACTAATGTTTTGGCGCCAGGCATGAGCTTTAAGTTTTGTGCAATCGCTAGCATTTTATCTGCGCTAAAGCCTTTTAAACAACTAAGGCGCTGCTCAAAACTTTCTTTAAAGGTGATCTCGCCGCGCATCGCAGCGGCCGTGATGGCAGAAATTTCATCGCCGATACCGTGGGCATAAGCCAGTTCATCCATCACTTCATGTTGAATCAAGGTGGAATCCATATCAAAACAAGCGAGGCCTTTGGGCTGATTTGCAACGATGCTCGTTTGTATAATAGCGTCTAACTTAAAGCGCTCACTGAGGTCTTGAGCAAGTTTTTTGACCGATTGGCGCTGACTATCGCCTGCGCTTAATGTCAGTTGATAGGCATCACTGAAGCCATCATTAGCGAAAGAGGTGGCATTAAATTTTGGATGTAAATGTTGTTGATCATGAACAACGATATTTCGTTGTTGCAGGTCATCGTGTAGCGTGTTTAGCTGTGGTGCGATGGCCGTAGGCGAAATTAACGTTAAACTCAGTTTAGTCATTGGGTGTGTGGCATGGCTTTTTATATACCATCGTTGCTATTTTAAAATGATTGAGAATCGCGCATTATACCCATAACATTTTCTCACTCTATTAATAATCAAGCCTGAGTCGATTTATCATGAACTCAACGGCAAACAACACAAACTTAATCATGTATTCTTCTTTTATTCCGCCTAAGCGCGTATTAATGGGCCCAGGGCCTTCTGATGTTTCTCAGCGCGTCTTAGATGCCGCTGCACGGCCCACGATTGGTCATTTAGATCCAGCCTTCACAGGGATGATGGATGAGATTAAAACCATGCTGAAAATGGCCTTTAAAACCGATAACGCTTTAACCATGCCGGTTTCTGCGCCGGGTTCTTCAGGCATGGAAACTTGCTTTGTAAACATGGTTGAGCCAGGCGAGACTGTATTGGTCTGCATCAATGGCGTGTTTGGCATGCGCATGAAAGAGAACGTTGAACGTTGTGGTGCAAATACGATTGTGGTTGAAGATGCATGGGGCACACCAGTTAGCATCGATAAAGTTGAGCAAGCTTTGGAGCAAAATCCTGAAATCAGCACCGTGGCGTTTGTTCATGCTGAAACTTCAACGGGCGTTTTATCGGATGCAAAAACCTTAACCGCGTTGGCGCATAAGCATAATGCCTTAGTGATTGTAGATGCTGTGACGTCATTAGCGGGCTCACCTTTAGAAGTGGATGCGTGGGAGATTGATGCGATTTACTCAGGTTCTCAGAAATGTTTATCTTGCTTGCCGGGTTTATCACCCGTCAGCTTTAATGATAAAGCAATCGCAAAAATTCAAAACCGTAAAACCAAAGTACAAAGCTGGTTTATGGATTTAAACTTAGTGATGGGCTATTGGGGTTCAGATGGTGCGCGTTCGTACCATCACACTGCACCGGTGAATTCTTTATATGCCTTGCATGAATCGTTAGTGATGTTGCACGAAGAAGGCTTAGAGAATTCATGGGCGCGTCATAGTCGTAACCATGACTTATTAAAAGCGGGTTTAGCAGAAATGGGCATTGCGTTCTTAGTGGATGAAGCTTATCGCTTACCACAGTTAAACACAGTGGTTATTCCTGATGGCGTTGATGAAGCGGCGATTCGTAGCCGTTTATTGAATGAGGATAACTTAGAGATTGGCGCAGGTCTAGGTGCGTTAGCGGGCAAAGTATGGCGTATCGGCTTGATGGGCTCTGCGAGCTCTGAGGAAAACGTGAGCTTTTGTTTGAAGTCTTTACGCGCAAAGATATAAACTCATTGCTTAGATAACTAGCTCAGATTAAAGGCGCGTTAATCGCGCCTTTTTTTGGTTTTGAATTTGGCTTAAGGTGGTTCTAAAAAAATTGTTGTAAGCCAAAAGAGATATCCGAGCGGCCGTCTGAATCGAGCGTTTTAGCAAAATCAATGCGCGCATTTAAGCGGTACACTTTTGGAAAGATAAAACGCAGGCCCAATCCTACGCTGGCAAAGTCGGTGCTTTGATTATTGAGCAAGTCTTTAAATGTGCTGCTGACACGGCCGAAATCAGTGAAGGCAACGGGTTGTACTGTGAGCCATGATGTTTGATAACCCGTGATACGATATTCAAGATTGGCTTGCCAAAAGTTCGATCCACTAAAACGTCTATCTTCATAGCCTCTAATTTCGCCTAAACCACCGAGGTAAAACTGATCTTCAAGTAAATCAGCATTGGTGTGGCCAAGGTTGAGTTGGATGCCTAGGTTATGGTTTTGTTTGAAGGTATAAAACCGGGTATGATTTAAGTTGAGCGTGGTGCTTTTGCTGGAAGATAATGTCTCGCGGCTAAAGCGTGCTTCAAGCGTGGTTTGTTTGCCACTGACTAAATAGCGGTCGTAGTTCAGTTCGCCGAGTTGGGCGCTTAGTTCAAAGACTGTTTGTTCCGTTTTCGCGGGCAAGCTAAAGCCAGTTGCCTGATTGATCTCTAAGGACGCAGAATCTAAGGCGCTGCTATCGAATTCATTACGTAGATAATCGATACCTGCCCCGATAAAAAAACCTTTAGTGACCTCTTTTTTAGCAAAAACATGTAAGCGGCTTTTGTTGTTTGTGTATGCGCCTGATTGCTGGCCATCGGGCTGATACAGTAATCGGTTGCGTGTTTCTTGCCAGATATCGACACCGAGTAAAATGCGTTGATCAAAGAGGCGCGGGTTTCTAAACCATATCACCCCACCTTTTTGCCCATCAATACTTTGGATTCTGGCACCAAGCTCTAGCCCACGGCCTAAAACATTGACATCATATAAACCCAAGGTGATGGATTCTGTGTTGCCGCCACCTTCAGCTTGAATGATTGGGATGGTTGTCCAGCGTTCATTGATTTGAATGTTCACTGAAATGCTGTGATCTTTCTCTTCAATATAACTAAAGGAAATATCATTGAATAATCTTAGATTATTTAAGCGGCGCAGGCTCTCTTGGATATTCTCGATGCCTAATGATTCGCCGACTGAAAACGCGAGTTCTCGCTTAATAATATTCTCTTGTGTTTTTAAGTTTCCCGTGACGGAAATAGTGGATACCACTTTGCCTAGGTGTTCGGTGGGCAGCAGTGACGCATGAGCAGTATGGCTTAGCCAGATAAGAGAAAATAGGAAACTTAAAACTTTAGATACTATGTTGACGTTCATTTCTACGTTCTTGAATTTAAAAATGAAGATTAGCATTCCAATATGCTTGGAGATATCACATTTAAGTCACATTTATCTCGATGACATAATTTCCTATTTAAGCTAAGTACCGATTAGACGTTTAACCGCGTGCAATAGAGCGTTTTTGATATTTCCTTTTTTTACGCCAAAGCCTCAGCTTGATCAGTGGAATCATCGCTTTTGAGGTTAAGGTCTTGGTGATGGCATAACGCAACCAGCCGATCGTGCCGGTCCATAAAAATAAAGACACCAAGCGTTCTGCGAATTTTTCTTTATCCGTTGCCTCTGGTGTCGGGCGGTCATAGACTGGCACGGGCAAGCCTTTTTCTTTCCATCGGGCGTGCCTCAGTGGTGCGGTTAGGCCTTTACGCTGAGTGCGCATTTTATGGGTTTTATAACTGGCATCTTGGCTGACATCGTGCAGCTTTAAAACATTGTGATCAATGGCGTGTTGAATTAACGCTTGGCCCGTTTGGCTGCGAGCTAATACGCGCGATTGCGCATTGTATTTATACTCACCTGCTTCATCTTTTGTCCATGCATCGCCCACGGCAATATCGGCAAATAAATTGGCGCCGTCATAACAAACTTGGCAACGCTTAGGCAGATAGATGCCAATCAAGTAATTATACGCGCCGTCTTTATAGTTCGAATAATGTACGGCTTGCGGAGGTTTATCTTCAAAAATCGCGCGCATTTGGCCGGGCCATTCGCCGCCGCGAAATTCAAAATTACTAATGGAGCTCAGTGGGATATTTTTCGTTCTGAGTAATTCTGGCACTACCACTGGCTCTAAGGCGCCACCACAATACGTGCCTAAAACATAGCTGA
>JAZGFQ010000150.1:0-7487 GCA_036479635.1 Arenicellales bacterium | reverse complement strand
GTGGTGTTGAAAAAGGCCGTGTTTAGTGGTTTCGATGTCACTGGCACGGTTTACGCAGGCGGCAGCCCTATTAGTGGGCAAACGGTGTCTTTATATTCACCTACGGTTAAAGCCAGCCAAGCCTTGCGCGGTTCATCAGGGCCTGACGGCACGTTTACGATTAAATACGTTCAAGCTGCGGATGATTATCGCCTTGGCGTAACAACGCGCGGTGCTTACACATTTGATGCTACGCAATATAAGGCGCTATCGGTTTATGATGGCACCACCTTTAGCCTTGAGTTACAAGGTACTGGCACAGGCTCGTTTAGCGCACGCGTGCTAAAACAAGATGGTTCACCACTGACGGGCGAGCAATTCACCTTATATTCTGGCTCAGGTTATGTGGGGCGACAAATCTCAGATGAAAGCGGATTAATTAGCTATGAGAGTGTGCCTGCAATTTCAACGGGCAGCGGCTTACGCATCTCAAGCTCTTCAACCCCCAAATATAGTTTTTCAGGCATTAAGCTTGCGCCGGGTGAATTTAAATCTGGTGTTGAGTTGGTGGTTGATAGAGGCCACAATAATGTAGATGTGACCGTGATCGACGAAGAAACTCAAGACATTATAGCGGGTGCGCGTGGAGTGTTGATTTGGAGCCACAATAATAATGGTGTGCATAGCCAAACCACGCGTTCGGTAGGAAAAACCTCAACCGTTGAGGCTGGCTTGATAAACTTTAGGGAATTAGGAGGCGGTGAGCATCGCTTGCAAATCAGCAAAACAGGTTATCAAACTTATTCAGAGGTGTTTGATGTGAATCAGCAAGCGCAGGTAAAGCGCGTTAAAATGGTAAAGAAGTAATCGCTAACGATGTTCAACTTGTTCAATCTCACCGATTTCCTTAGCCCAAAGCGTAAAGCCGCCTTGCATATGTTTCACCTGTTCAACGCCCATGTCTTGCAGGGCTTTGGCGGCTAAAGCAGAGCGCCAGCCTTTGTTACAAAATAAAATTAAAGATTCAACTTGATCAAATTCTTTGCGGTAATACGGACTGTCTGGGTCTATCCAAAACTCTAACATACCGCGCGGCACATGCATGGCGCTCGCAATTTTGCCTTCGTGCTGCAACTCTCGGATATCGCGTAAATCAACCAAAACGACGCCTGCTTTACCTTGCTCGGCTTTCACTTCGCTGGGGCTTAGTGCCGTGATCTCTTGTTCGGCTTGAGTAACTAAGTCACGGCTAGAGGTGGTGAGTTTAATCATGGTTTTTATTGAGCACCACTTAACTTAAAGCACGAAGCGTAATAAGGGAATTTCACGTTCTGAAACCGTGCGTGAAGCAACAGCCCCCATATTCTCTGCGCCCATTTTAAGGTAAAACTTTTCTGCGTAAGGGTCGCTGTGGATCATCATTTCTTTAGCACCTGCTTTGCGTGCTTCTTCCACAGCATCTGCAAATAATCGGCTTCCTAAGCCGCTGCCAAGCGCCATCGGCTCTACAAATAGAGCGGTCATTTCAACGTGATCTTCGGAATCGGAGACTAAATCTAAAGCGTAAAACCCGCGAATATTGCCATCACGCGTACACACGCGAAACAAATTATGCTCATCGCTTAAATCGGCCTCGCTAAAGGTGAGTTCGGCATCAAAGGCTTGCATAAACTCAGGCGAATAGCCCCAATAAGCTTTAGCGATATGCGCGACTTGGCTCAGAAGAGGGGCTTCTGAGGGCAGGACTGGGCGAACTTCGATGACTGTTTCTTGTGTGTTGGTCATTATAAATCTAAGTTTTTATTTTGTTGCAGTATATCGAAAAAGACGTGTCTGCGGGCTTAAGATAAATAATTCTAGAGAATCAAACTAGTTGTTTGAACTTACAAATCAATAGCTTCCCATTTAAATAACACTGTAGGACTTCAAACTATTTTGATTTACCGTGTGTTAAGACACAGACGCCCAATGGGTGCTTGTTATACGATGAAGGCATGAATTGAATCCAAGAATCGATATAACCAAATTATTTATTAAGAGTATTTATAATGAAGTTGATAAGACTAGCTCAAGATGTACAAGGAAGGGTGAGGGCGTATTTCATGCGTGTATTACTGGTGGCGTTAATAAGTTGAGAGGTGGCTCGATTGAGCAGTTTAAGTAACCCCTTGGTCGATACAGACCAAGATGGCTTGCTTAATCGCCGTGAAATAGGTGAATCCGGCGATAAACTCAAAACAGCGACGAACCCTTTAGTGGCCGATACCGATGGAGACGGCCTGAATGATATCGCTGACGCTTGCCCTTTGGATGAAGAAAACCAATGTTTATTAGATGCACAACATGAAGCGGATTCTGATGGCGATGGCATTATTGACCCGCTAGATGTATGCCCTAAGCTTGCAAACCCTCAGCAACAAGACAGTAACTTCGATGGTATTGGTGATGCCTGCCGCTTGTTTGCCAATATCCGTTATCCGCTAACCGATCAAACCATTACAACGGGAGACAGCATTCTTTTTGAAAGTATCGTTACCGAGTTAGGCGTTGGGCGAAACCTTGTTTTCGCATGGCAGTTCGATGGCAATACTGATGATTCAGCGGCTGCAGCGCCTGCTGAGGTTAAATTTAATCAAGCAGGTGTCTTTAATATCAGCTTAAAGGTGACGGATGCAGTGAGTGGCGATAGCCTAGGGGAAGACGCACGTGAGATCACCGTCATTGCGGGTTTAGGCGATCAAGATGAAGATGAAGATGGTGTCGACGATATGAATGATAACTGTCCAACCGATGTTAACCCGTCGCAAGAAAATTTCGATTTAGATGCACAGGGCGATACCTGCGATGATGATGACGATAATGATGGCGCTTTAGATGATGTGGATGCTTTTCCTTTTAATGCAGATGAGTCCGTGGACAGTGATGGTGATAATTTTGCTGATAATTGCCCGTTGATGGCAAACCCAGCTCAAACTGATACCGATTTAGACGGCTTGGGTGATGTCTGTGATGACGATGATGATGGTGACGGTTTGCCTGATGAGTGGGAAACACGCGAGGGGCATAATTTAAACCCATTAAATAATTTGGGTGAAGATGGCGCAGAGGGTGACCCAGACTCTGATCACCTTAATAACTTGGCTGAGTTTCTGGCAGGCACGCATCCGCGCAAGGCAGATACGGATAATGACGGCATTGACGATGGTGCGATTAATCCTGAAGATGCGGATAATTGCCCACTAGATCCTAATCCCTTGCAGGAAGATCAAAACGGCTTTGAAGATGCACAAGGTGCAGGGGATGCTTGCGAGCCAGAGCAAACACAATTTATTGTTATACCGGTTGGAAATGGAAAAGTGGTGGTTATTCCGCTTTAATTTGATGGTGTTCTTTAAAGACTAGGCAGCTTATTGGTAATTGCAGGTTTTCAGCCAGGATGCGTTTTGGCGCATTTTTTATCGTCGTCAAAGGGTAAGTTTTAACCTCGGCTGCCCTTAGTTGATGTACGACCTTTCACCTCGTTCTTTTCAATTAGCTGAATAATCATATCCGCGATATCTTTGCCTGTGGCCGTTTCGATACCTTCTAAGCCAGGTGAAGAGTTTACCTCCATCACCAGTGGCCCATGATTCGAGCGCAGTAAATCTACACCTGCCACATTCAAGCCCATGATTTTGGCCGCGCGCACCGCTGTTGAGCGTTCTTCAGGGGTGATGCGAATGAGTTCAGCGCTACCGCCTCGGTGTAAGTTTGAGCGAAATTCACCAGGTTGTGCGGTGCGTTTCATTGAGGCGACTACTTTACCACCCACCACTAAACAGCGAATATCTGAACCGTTAGATTCTTTTATATATTCTTGTACTAAGATATCTGCTTTAACGCCCATAAAGCCTTCAATCACGCTTTCGGCGGCTTTTTTGGTTTCAGCCAACACCACACCGATGCCTTGTGTACCTTGTAAGAGCTTCACCACCAAAGGCGCGCCCCCAACTAAGGCAATTAAATCTTTGACATCATCAGGCTTGCTTGCGAAACCTGTGACAGGCATACCGATGCCTTTGCGCGAGAATAACTGCATTGAGCGCAATTTATCGCGTGAACGAGAGATCGCGACAGATTCATTCAATGGATAAACATTCATCATCTCAAATTGGCGCAATACCGCCGTGCCGTAATAGGTGACAGACGCACCGATGCGCGGAATCACCGCCTCTACACCTTCAATTTTCTCACCACGATGGTGAATGGTCGGGTTGTGTGAGGCAATGTTCATATAACAACGGAGTACGTTTAAGATGATCACTTCATGACCGCGCGATTCGGCAGCTTCAATTAAACGGCGCGTTGAATACAGGCGCTTGTTTTGAGATAAGATGGCAATTTTCATAATTTTTATAAACAGTGGCTTATTAAGGCTATTATTAAGGGCTAAAGAATCGGTTTTCCAAGCAAATGACTGCGCGCGGAATCCACTAATAAATGATCTTGCATCGCGCGCCGCCCAAGCAGCATGGCAAAGCGCATGTCGGTGCGGTCTGCTAAGGTTAATTGAATTTTCCAACTGATCGAGCCTAATACAATCACGGTTTCAATCACAGGTCGATTTTGGGTCTCCCCACCTGAATTGGTCACCTTACGCAGCTCAATTAAACGCGCTTCACAAGCGAGCGTTTTAAAGGCTGTGTGTTTCTTAAGCTGGGTATCAAAACGTACCCATGGTTGTGAATCACGCTCGAAGTGTTCAATATTGATGGCGTGCAAGGAGGAGGTTTTAGCTCCTGTGTCGGTTTTAAACTTGATGCGGCGAATATTCAGTTCAGGCAAAGCGGCCCATTCACGCCAGCCAATGGTGATGAGTGTTGGCTTTGGAAGCTTAGTAGAAATGTGCATTGAGCAGTTTACATGAAATCAAAGCTCAGTCTAACGGATTTAAAACGGGGAAGTAAGCACTAGCTGCGCGAAACTTAATCAGTTTTTAAAATATATCCCTGCCATTTAGCATCATGCTGCGCACCTTGGCGCAGATAAAAGCGTTGTGCGCCATCATTGCTGCTTAAGACATCCCATTTAATGCGCCCGCAGTTTGTTTGTTTGGCGATCTTGACTACGGCGTTGAAGAGTAAATCGCCCACACCTTGACTGCGAGCGGATGCGTCGACATACAATTCCTTTATGAATAAAGTCGGGCGCAGGTCAAAGGTGAAGGGAATGAAGTAATACACTAACATGCCGATGATGGCATCATTGTTTTCAGCGACTACAACCTGAAATTCTGCTTCACCTGATGGCGGAAAACCGCGATGAAGCAAATCGGCTGTCGTCACGCAAAATTGATCAGCATAACCTTCAAACTCGGCCAGTGCCTGCATCAGCGATAAAAGTGCTGGGCAGTCGTCAGGCTTTGCGGCTCTGATGCAGGTGGTTTGTGTCATACTATTTACGTCGGTTATTCAAAAACAGGTTTAAAAAAGTTGCGTTCATAGCTCAGGATGCATCGCGTTTTCTCAGCATATTCAAATGCTGCTAAACATTGCGTATCTTGCATGGATTCCTTACGATATTGCTCATACTTAGCTAAGCTAGGAAAGCTAAACTAAACAGTGCCAGTGCTTTATTGTTCGCGCCCTCTGAGAGCAGGAAATAGCCGTGGTGTTGGCCACCAAAACCATTCACTAGGGGAATCCAAAGCTTAGCGTAATGTTCAAACTCTTTGAGTTTGTAAGGGTCAATCGTGTAATTTAAATAACAGGTTATCATGGGTTTCTTGTCCAAGTAAATTCCATTAATTTGGCGGTTTGCTCTGCAAGTTTAAGACTATGAAGTTTTTCAACGAGGTATAAACTCATGTCGATACCTGCGGATATCCCGCCTGACGTGATGACGTTTTCCGTCTCTACCCAGCGACGATGTTTGATAACCTTTAACTCAGGGAAGCACTGCTGTAAATCATCAGAATCGGCCCAATGTGTGGTCACACTTTGAGTCGTCAGCACCTCGGCTTGCGCCAATATAAACGCACCGGTGCAAACTGAAGCGGTAATAGAGGTTTGTTTGGCCTGCTCGGACACCCATTGAAGCACGTTTTCTTTATGCATCTCAGCGTTGTGATCGCCGCCCACAACAATGAGCACGTCGAGATCAGGGTGGTTATCAATACTGTCATCAGAGACAACCGTATAACCCGCTCGGGCAACCACATTACCGCCGTGCTCGCTGATGAGGAAAGTATTAAATGGTGGGGGATCAGATTGATTAATCCGAGTGGCGGTCGTGAACACTTCAAAAGGCCCAGAGAAATCTAAGACTTCTGCGTGCTCATAAATATAGATGCCGATATTAAGCATGCGATATTTCATTTTATTAGCTCAAAGCCTTCATCGGCCCAACCCGTAACGCCGCCTATCATTTTTTTAACGGGCAGCGATAAACGCGCGAGTTTAAGCGCGGCTTTATCTGCGCCATTGCAATGCGGCCCAGTGCAGTACACCACGAACAGCGTGTTTTTAGGGAAATCCATCATGTTGTTCGCATTGATTTTATGATGTGGAAAACTCACCGCTTCAGCTAAATGGCCTGCTTGATAAGCCTCTTCTGAGCGTACATCGAGTAAGATGAAATCTTGACGGCCATTACTAATGGCATGATGCGTGTCCCAGCAATCGGTTTCAACGCTTAATAAATGCGTGAAATGTTTTATCGCTTCTGCGCTGGTGGCGGCAGGGGGGCGTGATACAGCTGAGCTCATAAGGATACCTCTCTATTATTTAGGATGAATTTTAATGAAGGCCTATTCACTGCCTTCTTGCTCTATGACTAATATATGTGCTTCTGGGCTTGGCTGGGCGGAATGTTCTGTACCTGTTGAGGCAAAGAAAATATCACCTGCATCAAGCCTAGCAGAGGCTTCTGCGCCATTTTGACGATAATGCATTTCAACCGCACCTGATAAAACCACAAATACTTCTTCGCCCGTATTGGTGTGCCATTGGTAGGCTTTATTCGCCCAGTGCAAGCGTGTGGTGATACCGTTCATGTTAGCAATGGTTAGTGCATCCCAAGCTTTCTCAGGTTTAAATTGTTGGCTTTTGATTATTTTCATAGTGGCATTGTACGTGGATAGAAAATAATTGCTATTGGCCTGAAAGACGCTATACAATAAAAACAAGCCAAATATGCGTAACACTTGAAATGAAAGAAAAACGGAATGCAACATTGAATAAAAAGCGCGTCGCGATTCTCACTTATGAAGGGATGTCTGCCTTTGAATTTGCTTGCCCATTAGAGATTTTTGCTTTACCTCGCGTCGAGTTAGGGGAAGGTACAGAGCAGGCTTATGATTGCGAGGTGTTGGCCGTCGATACTAAAAGTGTCTCTTCAACGGGCGGTATTCAAATAAAAGTGGCGAATACTATTGCTAACTTAGCAGGTTTTGGCACCATTGTTGTACCGAGCTGGCCAACGCAATCGAGGAATATTCCAGAAGGTTTAAAGCAAGGTATTGATACCTG
>JAZGFQ010000149.1:0-3154 GCA_036479635.1 Arenicellales bacterium | reverse complement strand
TTGGTCGCCCATCCCACAAATCGGTAGGGTGCTGATCGGGGATGATGTACACATCGGGGCGAACACCACCATTGATCGCGGCAGTTTAGATGATACCGTCATATGTGATGGCGTGATTATCGATAACTTGATTCAAATTGGCCATAACGTGCACCTAGGCAGGCATACAGCCTTAGCGGCGTGCGTGGCGATTGGCGGCAGTGCTTGGGTTGGTGCGAATTGTAAAATAGGCGGTAGAGCCACTATTAACGGCCATATCAAGATATGTGACAACGTGATGGTACTGGCAGAATCCTTGGTTTTAAAGTCGATCACTGAGCCTGAGGTATTTTCATCCGCGATGCCTGCCATGCCTGCCAAAAAGTGGCGTAAAGTCGTCGCAAAATTACGGCTTTCGATTCGTTAAAAAGAATTTTTTAATTCAGTGAAATTTTTGTGTTTTACTGAGTGTTGTCCCCTAATTTTAGAGTAATATAAAACCATGAGTGTAGAAATAGACATTAATCAGGTGATGAAAATCTTGCCGCATCGGTATCCATTTTTGATGATCGATAAGGTCTTAGATTATAAGGTTGATGAGCATTTAACCGCGATTAAAAACGTCACCATTAATGAGCCGTTTTTCGCGGGCCATTTTCCGCATCGGCCTGTTTTCCCTGGGGTGATGATGATCGAAGCGATGGCGCAAGCCTCAGCGATTTTAGCCAGTTTAGGCATTGAAGCTGAAGCGGATGAAACCACGGTGTATTTATTTGCCGCCACTGATAAAGTCCGTTTTAAGCGCCAAGTGGTGCCGGGGGATCAAATGCAACTCAATGTTAAGTTAGATCGTAAAAAAGGCCGTATTTGGAAAACATCTGCCACGGTTACGGTTGATGGCGCTTTGTGCGCGCGAGCTGAAATCACGTTTACTTACCAAAACCTATAAGAACAATGAGTTTAATTGACGAACGTGCAGTCATTCACCCAGGCGCCCAGATCGGTGCTGGGGTTAAAGTGGGGCCGTTTGCCATTATTGAAGAGCAAGTAGTGATTGGCGATGGCTGCGTGATTGAATCACACGCCATCGTGCGTAACCATACCAAAATGGGCGCGGAGAACCACATCTTCCAATTTGCTTCAGTGGGCGAAACACCACAATACAAGGCGCTTACGCCAGGGCAAAGCGAGCTGATCATGGGCGATCGCAACACCATCCGTGAGAATGTTACGCTTAATCGCGGCACGCCTGAGCATGGTGGCGTGACGACCATCGGTGATGATAATTTCATCATGGCCTATGCGCATATCGCCCACGATTGCCATGTCGGCAATCAAACAATATTTGCCAATGGCGCGAGCCTAGCGGGGCATGTGAACGTGCATGATTACGCTATTTTAGGGGGTTTTTCTTTGGTGCATCAGTTTTGTAATATCGGTGCGCATTGCATTACCGGCATTGGTGCAGTGTGTTTTAAAGACGTGCCGCCTTATACGATTGCAGCGGGCAACCCATCTGAACCTTTCGGCATTAATTCGCGCGGCTTACGGCGGCGTGATTTTGATAAAGACACCATTCTATTATTAAAGCTGGCTTATAAATTGCTGTACCGCAGTAATTTAGATTTTAAATCTGCGATTGCGGCGATTTCGAGTTTGTCGCCTGAAAATACTGAGTTGAATACATTCGTTGCCTTTTTACAAAGCAGTGAACGCGGCGTGATTCGTAAAAAAGGTGAATAAGCGCGGCCTCTTAGGATGAGAATTGCGATGGTCGCAGGCGAGCCATCAGGGGATGTGCTGGCGGCGGGCTTGATACGCGAAATTAAACAGCACCATCCAGACGCCACCTTTTATGGCATTGGCGGCGAGCATATGTGCGCAGAGGGCTTTGATGCGCTGTTTGGCATGGATAGCATCGCCTTGATGGGGATTGAATCAGTGCTGAAGGATTTACGCAATATCATCAAAATTCGCAACACACTAACGCAAAAAATCATCTCAGATCAACCCGATGGCTTTATCGGTGTGGACGTGCCTGATTTCAATATTTCGATGGAAAAACGTTTACGTGAAGCAGGCATTAAAGTGGTGCATTATGTCAGCCCATCGGTGTGGGCATGGCGCGGCTATCGCATTCATAAAATCAAACGCGCGGTGAATCATGTCTTAACCTTGTTTCCGTTTGAGAAAGTGTTTTACGACAAACACGCTATTCCTGCTACGTTTATTGGCCACCCAACAGCGGATAAGGCGGTTAAGATTAAACAAAAAACAGACATCAGCCAGCGTGAACGAACCATCGCATTATTGCCGGGCAGCCGCAGAGCGGAAGTGAGCGCTTTATTGCCTGAGATGCTCGGTGCGGCAGCTTTATTGCACCAAACAGATTCCACGTTACGCTTTGTTTTACCTTTTGCCAGCGAGGTATTGCTTAAGCAGCATCAAGCGTCGGTCGTTGCCACGGGTTTACCGATTGACATGACGCTACATCAATCGGGCGAGGCGATGTGCGCTGCAAAGCTCTCAATCGTTGCCTCAGGCACGGCCGCATTAGAAGCGATGATTTATGGCTCGGTGATGGTGGTGGTCTATAAAGTGGGCTTTTTAAGCGAGATGATGTTCCGCGCTTTTCGCCATGTTGAGCATTTCTCTTTGCCGAATCATCTCTTGGCTAAGCCTGAGATTCCAGAATTATCGCAAAAAGACGTCACCGCTGAAAATATTTTTAAGGCTGCACAGGCGTTTTTACAAGATGAGGCGCGTATGCAGCGATTAGCCTTAGAATTTGAGCAAGTCAGCACGCAACTTCATCAAAACACCGATGCGCAAGCGGCTAAGGTTGTGCTAGATGTATTGGCTGTTTCGGGGGCTCAAAACGCATGATCCCTATCCATCTCATCGCAGGTGTGGACGAAGCTGGGCGCGGGCCTTTGGCTGGCCCTGTGGTGGCGGCTGCAGTGATTTTGCCAACAGATTACAATCTAGATGGCTTAAGTGATTCTAAAAAACTCTCGGATAAAAAACGTGAAGCACTGGAGCCTCAGATCAAAACTCAAGCGATTGCGTGGGCGGTAGCGAGTGCTTCTGCGCAAGAGATTGATGAGATTAATATCTTGCAAGCCACCATGTTGGCGATGCAGCGCGCAGTGCAGGGCTTAGATTTAGCGCCACA
>JAZGFQ010000148.1:0-2155 GCA_036479635.1 Arenicellales bacterium | reverse complement strand
GGCCTTAAAACAGCAGTTGACCATTGGCGGGCGTTTGATTATTCCCGTGGGCGAGGGTGAGCGTCAAGCCTTGCGCTTGATTGTGCGCACGCAAAGTGGCTTTACCGAGCACACGGTGAGCGATGCTAAATTTGTGCCTTTAATTCGCGCGCCATAGAATTAAACTAACGATTTTTTAACATAATGAACGATACGATTTACGCCCTCATTTTAAGCATCATGCCCATTGCCGAGCTGCGCGGGGGCATTCCTTATGCTTTAGCGCATGATATTCACCCTGTTACATCCTACTTAATGTGTGTTGCGGCTAATATTTTAGCCTTCCCGATTGTGTATTTATTCATGGGGTATTTTCATGGCCTGTTTAGCAAGATGCAGTGGTATGCAGATTTATTCGATAAAATCGTGCTGCGCACGCGCGCAAAAGTGGGCGATAACCTTGAGAAATGGGGTTTTTGGGGGCTGATGGTGTTTGTAATGGTGCCGTTGCCTGTGACGGGTGCATATACCGGCAGTTTTGCCGCATGGGTGTTTGGCATCGAAAAGCGTAAAGGCTTTTTGGCCGTGGCCTTAGGCGTGATGATTTCTGGTTTGATCGTCACTGCAATTTATTTATCAGGCGCTGAGCTGTTTAGCTTTTTGCTTAAAAATCATTAATATAGAATTATTTAGAAGATGGTTATTCCTTATTTAAAACCAGTGTTAGCCGTATTAGGCTATGTGTATTTCGGATTTTTTGGCGGCATATTAGGCTGGCTTGGTGGTGGCTTTGCGAGCGCTGTATTAAGAGACGGGGTGAAAGCCTTGTCGCCAGGTGGGCGCGTAGAGATCCAAGCGGATCGGCAAGCATTATTTTTAAAGACATTGTTCTTGCTGATGGGAAAACTAGCCAAGGCAGATTCAAAAGTCTCGCAGGCTGAAATTGATCACGTTGAGCAATTTATGCGTCAAATGAGCATGACGGGAGAGCATCGTAAGCAGGCCATCGATTACTTTCAACAAGGTATGAAGCCCGAATTCACCCTTGATGCCGCGCTGAATGAATTTTTAGCAGTGGGCGGCCATTCGCATCAAATGAAGCACTTATTGCTGGTGTATTTGTCGGGCGTGGCATTGGCAGATGGTGAATTACATGCAGATGAGCAGGCATTATTACAAAGCATCGCCGCCACATTAGGCTATTCAGCAGCGGCGTTCCAACGCTTGATGGCCATGATTCAGGCGCAGAATCAGTTTCGAGGTCAAGGCGGGGCACAGACCGGTGGCGCGTATCAGCAGCAAGGCCAGCAACAATATGGGCAAGCACCACGCGGCGCAACCAACACGCTGGCTGAGGCGTACCAAGCTTTAGGCGTGAGTTCAGATAATACCGATAAAGAAATCAAGCGCGCATACCGTAAGTTAATCAGCCAATATCACCCCGATAAACTCATCGGCCAAGGCGTGCCAGAAGATATGATTGCCAAAGCGACCGAGCGCTCTAAGGAAATCCATTCAGCGTATGAGCTGATTGAGCGGCATCGTAAAGCCTTATAAATTTGTCGATGGTTTATCTGGCCTTTAGATAATATTGATGCGCATCAAAATAAATTTAGATAGAGCCTAAATATCTCGTTTTAGCCAGCCTCAAATTACTTTTATCAGCCATGATTTTGCTATAATCACCCCCCAATTTTATAGTGTTCAGTGGGCGTTTGGCTTGTTCGTTTGGCCCCGTTGCTGCTGACAACCCCATTTTTAAAGCTTTTAGAGGTAAATTACGATGAGTAATGAACAGGTAGACCTAAAGCGTCGCCGTATGCTCACAGCCGCCACCGCGGGTATGAGTGCTATTGGCGCAGCTGCGATGGTGGTGCCCTTCGGAATGAGCATGCTCCCCAGTGAGAAGGCCAAAGCCGCAGGTGCCCCCGTTGAGGTAGATATCAGCATGATCGAAGACGGCCAGCAGCTCACGGTTGAGTGGCGCGGCAAGCCTGTTTGGATTGTAAAGCGCCCACAATCAGTGCTAGATGCGCTTGCCAGTATTGATGGTGAATTAGCTGACCCTGCCTCTGATGCAGGCCAACAACCCGAATACGCACAAAATGCAGCACGTTCAATCAAGCCTGAGATTTTAGTGTTGGTTGGAATATGCACACACTTAGGCTGCTCGCCA
>JAZGFQ010000147.1:0-2121 GCA_036479635.1 Arenicellales bacterium | reverse complement strand
CTCGCGCGCAAAAATAGATGCGCTGAATATTTTCATCTTTGCAGCGTTCGATGAGGCGGTGAATGAAATAGCAGAGCAGGTAACCTAAGAAGCCATGTCCATCAGAATACAGGGCATCACGGTCTTGATTCTCAGCTTCTAAAGGTAGTGCCCATTGTAATAAATTACGGCCTTTCCAGAAATCACGATGTGCCGCATAATAATTGTATCGGGTGGCGAGTGAGAGCCGATGATGTTCACCGATGTCTTTTAACACCATGGCATGAATGCCAGCTTCAACAGGGCGCGCACCATCAGAAATGGGGTTGTCGCCGATGTGTAGCCAACGGGTTTTATCTAACTTAAAACGCTGTTCAATTAACGGCCATGCTGCGCCTGAGGCTTTTGCTTGAAAGGAATCTGCAGAGGAAATCACCTCTTCGAAGTATTCTAACAGCCCAACATTTTCAACGAGTTTTTTAATGTATTTAGCCGGCAGGTAAATGTCTGAAATGAGTAATAAGCGTTTCCCCATTTTTGAGAGTTGTTTGATCCAATCTGCCAGCTCGACTCGCGCAACGATCATCGCCGATTCCATTTTCACTTCAAAAGCAGCAACTTGCTCAAATAACGATGGCGTATAAGTTTCCCCAAAAATCTCATGCAATATTTCAGGCATGAATTCGTCATAGTTCGCTTCGAAATCAGGATGTTTCGCGCCATTTTCTTGGCGATGACGGTTTTCAATCACTTCGCGTAATTTGCGCACTTCATGCGGCGACTTGCTAATACCCCGCTGGGCAGCAAGGTCAGAAATTAATCTTGCCGTGGGGATCTTAACCATATCTGGGTCGGGCACTCTGCGAATGAGTAACGTATCGAACACATCAAAAGTAATGGTATCGAATTCATCAAGACGCGCGTTTCCCCGCGCGATCAGTTCGTCTAAAGCATGAAATGTTTCTATGTTATTGGGCACGGTGCTAGAACTTTGAACGTAGGCGTTTGAGCAAGGTGGTCAACAAGGTTTTGCTCGGGATAGCGGCTAGTGGTTTTTCCTGGGCGCTGCTTTGTTCAGGCTCCGGCGTGAGTGTACGGCGAACTTCGGCTAATTCCTGGTCCAGTTTAATCAAGCGATCAATACCTGTATTGACGTGTTCTTTGGTATTTGAATCACAGCGTGCAAGCACCGCTTCACGAATAATCGCTTGGTCTTGTTCACGGCCAGTAATCGCGGCCTCGCTGATGGTGTTGCCGCTGTGAATTCGGTAAAACATCAGTTTTTCTTTTTCTAAATAATTCACGCCATCTGGAAAAGCGCGCAATAAACGGAAGATATACTCGTAATCGTGTAGGTATCTGATAGGGGCAAAGTGGCCGATTTGTTTTTGAGCTGTCGCCGTCATGATGAGGTTGGAGGTGGTCACCATAAAGTTGCCGTGTAAAAAGCCACGGTATAAATCACCCGGCATTTCTGACAAGAAATCACGATTGTTCTTGTGCCACTGATTCCAGCCGAAATCAGGGTCGTTTAAAGGCTGGCTGTCATCGTCAATGGGCTGAATATCAGAAAATATCGCCTGCCCGCCATTTTGTTGTAGTAATGTGATGAGACGCTCCAAGCGATTGGGTGCATAAACATCATCAGAATTAATAATTGAAATAAAGTCGCCCTTGGCTTTATCCATGCCGTTGTTCAGGGCATTATAGGCATCTTGGTTGTGCTGGTGAAAATAGTGCACCCGTGGATCGTCATAAGCCTTTACAATATCCGCTGTCTGGTCGGTTGACCCGTCATCAATTATAATTAACTCGAGGTTCCGCCAGCTTTGATTGAGCACACTATCAATCGTTTCGCCGATAAATTTTTCATGGTTGTAAGCGGGCATGACAACGCTAACCAAAACTTGATTATTCATTTTATTCGGAGCAGGCTTAAAATAAGGTTAATGTTCAGGTGATTTCAACACTTTATAAATCAGATAAATGGCTCGTCTTGACGGCCATCATCGCCAGTTTACTGTTTTCCTTGTGGGGAAACATCGTTGATGACGTGGTCAATAACGATGGCATAGAATATATCAAATCTGCGCGCGCGATACTGCAAGGAGATTGGGTAAATGCCGTACAAACCTTTAAATG
>JAZGFQ010000146.1:0-9370 GCA_036479635.1 Arenicellales bacterium | reverse complement strand
TCTCCAAAACCGCAGGTTGGGGGTTCGATTCCCTCCTGGCCTGCCACTTACTAAATTATCTACATTATTACTTTATAACAAACAAGCAGAGATAGCATGGCAGATAAACTTAAATTACTGGTTGCGGCTTTAATTATCGCGGCAGGGGTGTATGCCTACTATTACTTTGATCAAATATTGCAGATTGCGCGCGTTGGTATTGTGCTGGCGAGTGTAGCGTTAGCAGTATTTGTTGCGTTGATGTCTCAAACGGGTAAGGATACCTTGGCGTTTGCGAATAAGGCGAAAAGCGAGGCGACTAAAGTTGTTTGGCCAGCGCGCCCTGAAGCAACGCAAATCACTTTGATAGTGATAGCAGGCGCGATTATTGCAAGTTTGTTTATTTGGATGACAGATAGCATCTTGTTTAAAGTAGTTTACGATCTTATTTTAGGTACGCGAGGTTAATCATATGACTGAAACACCTGAGACTAACGAGCCTGAGATTGAAGCGCCTAAGATTGAAGAAGGAGCTGATCAGGTTGAATCTGAGCAGGCTTCTGAAGAATCTTCAGAGGCTGTTGAAGTAACTGAAGCAGATCAAGATGCGCCAGTTGCCAAGACAATAGATAAGAATGACCCAAAGAAGTGGTATGTTGTTCAGGTTTATTCTTTATTTGAAAAGCGTGTTCAGCAATCTATTAAAGATCATGCTGAGCGTGAAGGTTTGTCTGATTTGATCGGCGATGTCATGATTCCAGTGGAAGAAGTGGTAGAGATGCGTTCAGGTCAAAAACGTACGTCTGAACGAAAGTTTTTTCCAGGCTATGTATTGGTGCACATGGAGATTACTGATGCAACATGGCATTTGATTAACTCTTTACCGAAAGTCTCTGGCTTTATCGGTGGTAAGCGCGGCGAGCCTGCGCCATTGAGTGATAAAGAAGCTGGAAAGATTCTACAGCAAATGACAGACAGCGTTGACGCGCCACGGCCTAAGTTTACTTACTCGCCGGGTGAGGTTGTACGTGTAACAGATGGACCATTTGCCGATTTTACCGGCATGGTCGAAGATGTGAATTTTGAGAAATCGCGCCTACATGTGTCGGTTTCCATTTTTGGACGATCAACGCCAGTTGAATTAGGCTTTGATCAAGTTGAGAAAGGCTAAGCGTTAAGCGCTACTTTTCTTTAAAATACTAATCGGGGAGCTGCTAAGCAGCGTCTGCACCCGTACCGGAGTCTATTATGGCAAAAAAGATCGACGCCTATATTAAGTTACAGGTCCCTGCTGGTGATGCAAAACCAGCGCCACCTGTTGGCCCAGCATTGGGTCAGCATGGTTTGAATATCATGGATTTCTGTAAGGCATTTAATGCTGAAACCCAAGATATGGAAAAAGGCATGCCTGTGCCAGTTATTATCACGGTTTATTCTGATAAGAGCTTCACATACATCAAAAAATCTCCACCTGCTTCAATCATGTTGAAGAAAGCGGCGGGTATCACAAGCGGTAGTGGTGTGCCTAATCGCGATAAGGTCGGCACGGTCACACGCGCGCAAATTGAAGATATCGTTAAAGTTAAAGAAGCAGATTTAAATGCTTATGATATGGATGCGGCAGTTAACATTATTGCAGGTACTGCGCGCAGTATGGGCATTGAGGTGAAGGGTTAATCATGGCTAAATTAAGTAAAAGAGTGCGTGCGGCAGCTGAGAAGGTTGATCGTGATGCAACGTATGCGTTGGCAGATGCCTTCCAATTAGTAAAAGACACTGCAACTGCTAAGTTTGACGAAAGTGTTGAAGTAGCGGTCAATTTAGGCGTTAACGCGCGTAAATCAGATCAAAACGTGCGTGGTTCAACCGTGATGCCTAAAGGTACAGGTAAAAGCGTGCGTGTTGCTGTGTTTGCAGAGGGCGAGCTTGCTGAGCAAGCCGTTGCAGCGGGCGCAGATTTAGTCGGTATGGATGATCTTGCCGCGCAAGTCAAAAAAGGCGAGATCGATTTTGACTTATGTATCGCAGCGCCAGACGCGATGCGTGTGGTGGGTCAATTAGGTCAAATCTTAGGCCCGCGTGGTTTAATGCCTAACCCAAAAGTCGGCACTGTTACTAAAGATATCACCACTGCGGTGAATAACGCTAAGTCGGGTCAGGTTCAATACCGTACTGATAAGGGCGGCATTATTCATTGTGCGATTGGTAAGGTATCTTTCTCAGTGGAAGATTTAACCGAAAACTGGGATGCCTTATTAGCAGATTTGCATAAGGCGAAGCCCGCTGGTGCGAAAGGTCAATATATCAAGCGTTTATCCATGTCTAGCTCAATGGGCCCAGGCGTTAAGGTTGAACGAGGATCATTGGATCTTTAAAAAATAGCGTTTGAATGGTTTAACGCCATTCAGGCAAATTATTTGGGAGCTTGGGCGATGGTGCTCAAGCTTGTCAAAGACCGTAGGTGAGTTTACTTTTAATTTGAATTTTAAAGCGTTGCTTTAAAATTCTTGCCTACGTAGACGGTGACCCGAAGTCAGGATTGTCCTGATCTAGGTGCACCATCAACATTAGGAGATTGCTAATATGAGTACAGCACTCGAAATGAAAAAGGCAGTGGTCAGTGAGGTGGTCGATAATATATCGTCTGCTCAAGCTGCCGTTATTGCTGAGTATCGAGGACTTACTGTTGCGCAATTAACTGAGCTGCGTAAGGATGCGCATAGTTCAGGTGTATATTTGAAAGTTATCAAAAATACCCTGGCTAAACTTGCGATCAAAGACACTGATTTCGCATGTTTGAACGAGCATTTGGTAGGCCCGGTCATTTTTTCTGCTTCTGACGACCCCGTCGCCGTAGCAAAAGTAATGGCAAAGTTTGCTAAGGATAATGAAGCGTTGAAAATAACATCAGGCGCCATGGGTGGCGATGTGATGGATATATCGGCGATTCAAGCCTTATCTAAACTGCCGGGACGCGAAGAATTGCTTGCAACTTTGGTTGCAACAATGCAAGCGCCTATTGTTAAGCTAGTTCGAACAATGAATGAAGTGCCGACTAAAGCGGTAAGAGCTTTATCGGCTGTTCGTGATAGCAAAGAAGCGGCTTAAGTTTTTTGTAAAATATTAAGTTTTAATTGTTTATGGTTTTTCCTTTATTTTAGGAGTTTAAAAAATGGCTTTATCAAAAGAAGATATTCTTGACGCGATCGCTGAAATGTCAGTACTTGACCTTTCTGATCTGATCAAGGCAATGGAAGAGAAGTTTGACGTTTCGGCGGCAGCAGCAGTAGCGGTAGCGGCACCAGCCGGTGGCGATGCAGGCGGCGCAGCAGAGAAGACAGACTTCGATGTTATTTTAACGAGTTTTGGTGACAAGAAAGTTGGCGTTATCAAAGCAGTTCGCGCAATTACAGGTTTAGGCCTGAAAGAAGCGAAAGACTTAGTTGAAAGTGCACCTGCACCGATCAAAGAAGGCGTTGAGAAAGCAGAAGCAGAAGAAGTTGCAAAGCAAATCACTGAAGCTGGCGGTACTGCAGAGCTTAAGTAATGCTTTTCGAAAGTCGCAGTTGGGTGGAAACCTAATTGCTTGTCGCGTCTGTTGGCAGCTGTTGGCTGCCGGCAGGGGCGATTTTGTCATTTTGAAATGAATGTGTCTAAAGAGATGCATTTTGAACAAAACGCGTATTGAGATCTAATTGATTTAATGTTTGCTAGCTGTGTGAGTGCATAGTCAGTCAAGCCTTAAATCCATTCGATTTTTTGCGCACGATTTAACGAAAGAGGCCGAGACATGGGTTATTCCTATACAGAAAAGAAACGCATTCGTAAGAGTTTTAGTAAGCGAACAGGTGATTTTAAAGTCCCTTATTTGCTGGAGACACAAAAGCAGTCGTATCGAAAATTCTTACAAGAAGGCATTGCGGTTGAAGATCGCCCTGTCACTGGCTTACAGGCAGCTTTTAAATCGGTTTTCCCGATTGAGAGCTATAACGGCAGTGTTATGCTCGACTTTATCGAGTATCGCTTAGCCGCGCCGCGCTTTGATGTTAAAGAGTGTATGCAGCGTGGTTTAGTTTATTGCGCACCAATTTACGCGACTTTACGTTTGGTGATTTTCGAGAAAAATCGTAAGAAAAAGAAAATCAAAGATGCGATCGAGCAAGAAGTATTCTTGGGCGATATTCCTTTGATGACCGATAACGGTACTTTCGTTATTAACGGTACTGAGCGCGTTATCGTCTCTCAGTTGCACCGTTCACCGGGTGTATTATTTGATCATGATGGTGGTAAAACCCATGCATCAGGTAAATTGTTATTCACCGCGCGTATTATTCCTTACCGTGGTTCTTGGTTGGATATGGAATTTGATCCTAAAGATCTCTTTTATGTTCGCATCGATCGTAGACGTAAAATACCGGCTACAATTTTGCTTAAGTCTATGGGCTTAAGTGCCCAAGATATCTTAGAATCATTTTACGATAATGATGTTTTTAAGATTAAGAAAGACAGCATTGATATGGTCCTAGTGCCAAGTCGATTACGTGGCCAGCAATTTGAGTTTGATATTTTAGGCAAAGATAAGAAAGTCGTGATTGCCGCTGACAAGCGGATTACTGCGCGTCATATCAAGTTACTTGAAAAGTCGAACGTTAAGCACATTGAAGTGCCAGAAAGCTTTTTGTATGGTCGTCGTTTATCGAAGGACATCGTTGATGAATCAACGGGTGAATTGGTCGCAGCAGCGAACCAAGAAATCACCGAAGAGCTATTTGAAGCATTAAAAGGACAAAAGATTAAGCAGCTTGAGGTTATTTATACCAATGACATCGATTGTGGGCCTTTTGTTTCCGATACCTTAAATATCGACTCTGCGCGTAGTCAAGAAGAAGCGCAGCAAGAAATTTATCGCATGATGCGCCCAGGCGAGCCACCGACCAAGGAAGCTTCGGCAAGCTTGTTCGGTAATTTATTCTTCTCGCCAGAGCGTTATGATATGTCGGCGGTAGGCCGCATGAAGTTGAATCGTCGTTTAGGTCGTGAGTCAGACGATGGTGAAGGCGTATTAGACCAAAATGACATCATTGATGTCATGAAAGTCATCATTGACCTTAAAAACGGTAAGGGCGAAATTGATGATATTGACAGCTTAGGTAATCGTCGCATTCGTGCCGTGGGCGAGCTGGTTGAAAACCAGTTCCGCATCGGTTTAGTGCGTGTTGAGCGTGCTGTTAAAGAGCGTTTGAATCAAGTTGAAAGTGATAACTTAACCCCAACAGATTTAATTAACGCTAAGCCTGTGTCTGCGGTTGTGCGTGAATTCTTCGGTTCTAGTCAGTTATCTCAGTTTATGGATCAAACCAATCCATTGTCTGAAGTGACGCATAAGCGCCGTGTTTCAGCCTTAGGCCCCGGCGGTTTAACGCGTGAGCGTGCAGGCTTTGAAGTGCGTGACGTACACGCCTCGCACTATGGTCGTTTATGCCCGATTGAAACCCCAGAAGGCCCGAACATTGGTTTAATCAACTCGCTAGCAAGTTTTGCGCGTACCAATGATCACGGTTTTTTAGAGACACCTTATAAAAAGGTTGTTAAGGGTGTTGTGACTGACGATGTTCGATATTTATCTGCGATTGAAGAGCATAACTTTGCCATCGCGCAGGCCAATGCTGAATTAAGTAAACGCGGTAAATTTGTGAATGATTTAGTGTCGTGTCGTCATAAAAATGAATTTACTTTAATTCCTGCCATGGACGTCGATTTTATCGACGTTGCGCCTTCTCAGATTGTCTCGGTGGCCGCCTCTATTATTCCATTCTTAGAGCACGATGACGCGAACCGCGCCTTGATGGGCTCGAATATGCAACGTCAAGCGGTGCCAACGTTACAAGCTGAAAAGCCGTTAGTCGGCACAGGCATGGAACGTGTGGTAGCGGTTGACTCAGGCGTAACCGTGGTCGCAAGCCGTGGTGGTTGGATTGAAATGGTGGATGCTTCGCGCATTGTAGTACGTGTCAATGATGATGAGCGTATTTCAGGTAGAGCAGACGTTGATATCTATAACTTAGTGAAGTTTACTCGTTCTAATCAGAACACCACGGTGAATCAAAAAACCTTGGTGTCTGCGGGCGAGCAAGTGACGCGCGGTGATGTGATGGCCGATGGTCCGTCAACCGATATGGGTGAGTTAGCGCTAGGGCGTAATGCTTTAATCGCATTTATGCCTTGGAACGGTTATAACTTTGAGGATTCAATCCTTATCTCAGAGCGTTTAGTGAAGCACGATGTTTATACGACTTTACACATTGTTGAATTAAGTTGTGTTGCGCGTGATACTAAATTAGGTTCTGAAGAGATTACTCGTGATATTCCAAATGTAGGCGAAGCCGCCTTATCTAAATTAGATGAATCTGGTATTGTTTATATTGGTGCAAAAGTTGGCCCAGGCGATGTCTTAGTGGGCAAAGTGACACCTAAAGGTGAATCGCAATTAACCCCAGAAGAGAAGCTTCTGAGAGTTATCTTCGGCGAGAAAGCCACCGATGTGAAAGACAGTTCATTACGGATGAAGTCTGGCACATCAGGCACCGTGATTGACGTGCAAGTCTTTACCCGTGATGGTATGGAAAAAGATGCGCGAGCGTTATCGAATGATACCGATGAAATTAGCGGTATTCGTAAAGATTTAGACGATCAAATGCGCATCATTGAAGAAGATGCACATGCGCGAATTCGTGCGATGGTCGAAAATAAAATGGCAGAAGGCGGCCCGAATGATTTAAAGGCGGGCAGTAAAGTAACACCTGCTTATTTAGAGGCCGTCAGCAATGCTCAGTTATTTGAACTGCGTCTGAAAAAGGATGATATCAACGATGCGATCGAAGAGGTTCGCAAGAAGTTGGTCATGCAGAAAAATGCCTTTGAAGAGTTGTTTGAAGAAAAGAAAGGTAAGATTGAAGCGGGTGATAACTTAGCGCCAGGTGTTTTAAAAACGGTTAAGGTTTATGTCGCGATTAAGCGTCGCCTTCAGCCGGGTGATAAAATGGCGGGTCGTCATGGTAACAAAGGTGTTATCTCAAAAATCATTCCTGAAGAAGATATGCCGTATATGGCAGATGGAACGCCTGTTGATGTGGTCTTGAATCCATTAGGTGTACCGTCGCGTATGAACGTGGGTCAAATTTTAGAAGTGCATTTAGGTTGGGCAGCAAAAGGTCTCGGTAGGAAAATCGATGGCATGCTCAAAGCGCAGAAAAAAGTCACTGAAATGCGTAAGTTTTTAGATAAAGTCTATAACACCAGCGGCAAGAAAGAAGATTTAAAATCTTTCTCTGATGATGAAATCATGGAATTAGCGCGTAATTTACGTGAAGGTGTGCCAATGGCAACGCCTGTGTTCGATGGCGCGGATGAGATAGAAGTGAAGCAGATGCTTGAATTAGCTGATTTACCTGTGAGCGGTCAAACCACGCTCTATGATGGAAGAACTGGCGAAGCATTTGAGCGTAAGGTGACCGTGGGTTACATGTATGTATTGAAGCTCAACCACTTGGTGGATGACAAAATGCACGCACGTTCAACGGGCCCTTACAGCTTAATTACGCAGCAGCCATTAGGCGGCAAGGCGCAATTTGGTGGTCAGCGTTTTGGTGAGATGGAAGTCTGGGCTTTAGAAGCTTATGGCGCATCTTATACTTTGCAAGAAATGTTGACGGTTAAATCCGATGACGTGATTGGACGCGCGAAGATGTACGAGAACATTGTTAAAGGTGATCAACTGATGGACCCAGGCATGCCTGAGTCATTCAATGTATTGGTTAAAGAAATTCGTGGTCTAGGGCTCAATGTTGAGCTCGAGCAGGATAACGGTTAACGCGCGCAACACGTTAACCCTAAACCGAACCCGATAGACATATTTCAGAGGCAGAAACATGAAAGATATTTTCAACCTTTTTAAGCACGAAGACAAAGCTGAAGATTTTGACGCAATTCGCGTTGAGATCGCATCTCCTGCAAAAATTCGATCTTGGTCGTATGGCGAAGTTAAAAAGCCAGAGACCATCAACTACCGAACATTCCGCCCTGAGCGCGATGGTTTATTCTGTGCTAAATTATTTGGCCCGATGAACGATTTCGAGTGCTTATGCGGAAAATATAAGCGTTTAAAGCATCGTGGTGTGGTCTGCGAAAAATGCGGCGTTGAAGTGACGAAAGCTGAAGTACGTCGTGAACGCATGGGCCATATCGAACTTGCTGCACCTTGTGCGCATATCTGGTTCTTAAAATCTTTGCCTTCTCGTTTAGGTTTATTGCTCGATATGACCGTTCGGGAAATTGAGCGTGTTTTATATTTCGAAGCATATGTCGTTACCGAACCAGGTTATTCTGATTTCGAACGTGGCGCATTGCTTACCGAAGAGAAATACATTGATGCGGTTGAAGAATGGAATGATGATTTTGAAGCCAGCATGGGTGCTGAGGCAATCAAAGATTTATTGATGTCGATTGACCTTAAAGCCGAGCAAGAAATGCTTTATGAAGAGCTGGGCGCGACAAAATCTGAAACCAAAATCAAGAAATTTTCTAAGCGCTTGAAAGTGGTTGAAGCGTTTATTTCATCAGGTAATAAGCCTGAGTGGATGATCTTAGAAGTATTGCCGGTGCTTCCGCCTGATTTGCGTCCATTGGTGCCATTAGAAGGGGGCCGTTTCGCTACGTCTGATTTAAACGATTTATATCGCCGCGTCATCAACCGTAACAACCGTTTAGCGCGTTTGTTAGAGTTAAGCGCGCCTGACATCATCATCGCCAACGAAAAGCGTATGTTGCAAGAAGCGGTTGATGCGCTGATTGATAATGGTCGTCGCGGTAAGGCTATTTTAGGCTCGAACAAGCGTCAGCTTAAATCTTTGGCTGATATGATCAAAGGTAAGCAAGGTCGCTTCCGTCAGAACTTGTTAGGCAAGCGTGTTGATTACTCTGGCCGTTCGGTAATCGTCGTTGGCCCTACTTTAAAACTACATCAGTGTGGTTTACCGAAGAAAATGGCCTTGGAATTATTCAAGCCGTTTATTTTCTCTAAGTTAATTGGCCGTGAACATGCTTCAAACATTAAACAGGCTAAAAAGTTACTTGAGCAAGAATTGCCGTTAGTATGGGATATCTTAGAAGAAGTGATTCGCGAGCATCCAGTGATGTTAAACCGCGCGCCAACGCTTCACCGTTTAGGTATCCAAGCATTCGAGCCCGTGTTAATTGAAGGCAAGGCGATTCAATTACATCCGTTGGTTTGTACACCATATAACGCTGACTTTGACGGTGATCAAATGGCAGTACACGTGCCGTTATCATTAGAAGCGCAGCTTGAAGCGCGCACGCTGATGATGTCCACCAA